>JAIWNO010000078.1 GCA_020216785.1 Desulfomonile sp. | reverse complement strand
ATCTGCGCGAAAACGCCGGGAGCGCACCACAAAGCGCCCCCGGCTCGGCGAGAGGCGGTCAACCGGGGTTATTTGCAGTCTTTGCAGTCCTTGACCACCTTGCCGCCCAGCTTGGTACATTCCGCGTCGCTGCCGACCTTCTTGCATTCCTTGTTCACGCAGCAGCTTACGGTCTTGCCTGGGTCGGCCGCGCCTTCTTTGCCCGCGGGCTTGGCGGGCTCAGCCGCGAAGGACATCGTTGCCATTGCCACGAAAGCGACCAGCGTCAAAATCGTAATCAGACTCTTCATCGGGATCCTCCTGCAGATCTCCAGCATATTGGGAGCAGCCTTGCGACTGTCCTCCCGAGTCGGTTTCGCCCGGCTCGCCGGTATATACGGAGGAGGAAGAGAAACCTGACAGGAAAAATGAAGGGCGGGGG
Source organism: Desulfomonile sp. (assembly GCA_020216785.1). GTDB lineage: Bacteria > Desulfobacterota > Desulfomonilia > Desulfomonilales > Desulfomonilaceae > JAIWNO01. Next base: position 9,579 of record JAIWNO010000078.1, on the reverse strand, counting down.
AGAAGGAGAGTTCGCGTGTCATACTGCCATGCACAAACACGGTCTTCTTAAGGCCTTGGTCCCCGAAAACGTCACGATGCTCCAATCCAGGGGATTGCTTCGCTCCGCTCGCAATGACATTTCCGTGATTGTCACTGCGAGGGGCGTGTGGGTACCTCCACAGGCTTGTCCAGTAATGCTCTCGAATGAGCACTGCTGCCAAGCCGGCAGTAGCATCCATCCAACCAAGCCGGATTGGTAGGGACGCAGAAAAGGCGCCGAGGAGTCGGCTCGTCACCGGGTATTTGCGAAACGGAATACTCAGTCCCTGGGCAGGCCCGGCCCGGCCGGACAGCCGCACAGATGCCATTTCCAAAGGTCCGCACGCACTCGGAAGCGGGCCCGCAAATTGGCTACACGTCCGAGGGTGGCCAGATTCGCGGCGCCGAGGACGATAGCGTTCAGGGTCAGGTTTGCGGTAAGCGCCACAGCCAGGACGTTCCGCGAAGCCTTTCCGTAGTGCTTTTCGAAGAATGTGTAGCGCGAACGATAAAATTCGATCCGGGCACCCGAGTGGTAGTTCTTGGCCGTGCCTCCCTGCAGGTGAACAGCGCGGGCGCGGGGCTCGTGGAGCACCTTCCACCCGTGACCGCGCAGGCGCACCGCCAAGTCGGTTTCTTCGAGGAAAAAGAAGTAGGATTCGTCAAAGCCGCCCACCTCTTCCAGCGCGGCCTTGCGAATCATCATCACAGCGCCGATGAGAGCGTCAACTGGTTCGGGTCCGGTGGGGGCGTGGTGCCTGCCTGGAAATCGCTGTGGAAAGAGCCTCTTGAGCAGCGCTCGGTTGAGCGTTTCAGTCGCGAGGGTCGGGACTGCCTCGAACGAGGTCTGGCGCGTGCCGTCTGCGTTGAGCAACTGTGGACCGGCCAACCCGACATGCGGGTTATTTTGCATCAGGGTGAGAAGCCGCACAGCGCAATCGGGCTCAAGCATCGCGTCGGTGTTGACCAGCAGGAGGTATTTGCCATTTGCGTGCAAAATCGCGCGGTTGTTGGCGGCTGCAAACCCCAGGTTCCTACCCGCCTCGATGACGAGCGCGTCCGGGAAACGTTGCCTAACCTGGGCGACCGAATCATCCGTCGAGCCGTTATCTACAACGATAACCTGCGGGGCGCATTCCAATTCCGACCGAAATACGTGGTCGAGGCAGTCCACGAGCAGCCCCGCAGTATTCCTATTGACGACGATTACCGAGAGGGCGACTGCGCCAAGCTCATCACTGGAAGGCAGAGCATTCGCGGGCACGGGCGTTCCGTCAGCCACCGATGAAATTCATACCTTCGCCTGTGGACGCCGACTTCCTCGGCGCGCTTCCCACCGGCTTTGCATTGACCGCTATGCGGAAAACACGGGCCAGCTCTTCATCGTCGGCGCCTTGCCTAAGAGGGGTCTTGAGATCGATTTCACTCGGGGACAAAAGACACGGCCTCAGAGTACCTCTGGCGGTAAGCCGAAGCCTGTTGCACGTCCCGCAGAAGTGGCCGGTGATTGGGTCGATGAACCCTACACGGCCGCGGGCGCCATCAAGGCGATACATCGTGGCGGGGCCGTCGAGATGGTTCCGTTCTTCCTGATAAAGCTCACCGACTTCTTCGCGAATCATCTCAAGCGCGGTCAACGCGCTGAACGGATTGGGCGGGTTCACGGCCCACTCGGCTCCGAAGGGCATACGCTCGATAAATCGAACTTCCAGCGGTCTGTCCAGAGTAAGTCGAGCAAAGGCGGGGACATCCCTTTCATTCATTCCTGCAAGGAGTACCACATTAATCTTGACCGGGTCGAGACCCGCGTCCAGTGCGGCCTCGATCCCTGCCAGCACGTCATCGAGTCCGTCGAACCCGGTGATGCGTCGAAAGGACTCCCTATCCAGTGAATCCAGGCTCACGTTGACCCTTGTAAGCCCAGCCGCCTTTAGCTCAGCTGCCAATTTGGGTAGACGCGTTCCATTGGTGGTGAGCCCTACATCCTCTATGCCATCGAGCGCGGTCAGCCGGGCGATGAAGTCGATTACGCCGCGACGCACAAGCGGCTCCCCTCCCGTGACGCGGATCTTGCGAATACCCAACTCACCGGCCACGCGCACAATTCGGAGCACCTCCTCGTACCGGAGGATCTCGTTATGGCTGACCAGCGCCACTCCCTCGGGCGGCCGGCAGTAGACGCACCGCAAGTTGCAGAGGTCTGTGATTGAAACCCTGAGATACTCGATAATTCGTCCATGTGTGTCCAGCAGCATTGAGCTTGTCCGTTTCATATTGCTGCGAGGGTGGATGTTCCCGTCGTTGACCTATAGGTTAATCATTCGCGACACCATCGTGAACAGCCACCTTACAGCTTGGCAATCATATCCACAATGTTGGATGGAGACTTCCCGAAAATGCGGATCATCGGCACCTTGCCAACAGCGCCTCGATCGAAGATCGCATCGGGGACCTTACCGCGCTCCTCAATCACATCGAGCACGCCCCACGCGAGGGTGCTCCCCTCCTCCTCCTGAAGGTCGGGCGGGGTCCGGCTGCGGTCGAATTCCTCGATGGAATATCCGAGCGAACGTATTCGCTTCACGAGGGAGTCGGAGTAAGCAATTGTCATGGCAGCTCGTTGCTCAGGATCGTACTCCATCGCCGCCAGGACGAGATGGTGGATTTGCCGTGACGCTCCGAACCTGGGCGAAGCGAGCGTGGCTATATTGTTCCCAACCTTTATAATGCGCCCCGGAAACGATGCGACATCCTGAAGTGACTCCGCAAAGGGAATCGCATACGCGAGGTTTGACTGAACCTCCGGCACGAGACGGCCCACGTTCAGGCGCTTGAGGCGTTCAAGCGCTTTTTCCAGCTCTTCCAATACCTGCGAGCGAGCGATCTCACGGGTGATCGATGCATAGTGGTTTGTAGGGCCGATCCCCCGCCCAATACTCAGAGAAAACCGCAGCGCCCGATAGAGATACCGCTTCGCTTTGTCGATGCACTCCATGAGCGGCAGCCCCTCCGCAAGCAGCGTCGCGATTGCGGACGCGAGCGTGCATCCGGTCCCGTGCCGATGCTGGGTGCGCACACGCTTTGAGCTGAACTCGTAGTGACGAAGTCCATCGTGGAGGACATCTACCGGGATCTCTTCAAGATGTCCGCCCTTGACCAGCACGTACCGCGGCCCCATCTTTTGGAGCTTGGCGGCCGCCTTCTTCATGTCCTGTAGGCCGGAGATTTTTCGGCCGGAAAGGATTTCGGCCTCCGGAATGTTCGGCGTGAGGAGAAATGCTATGGGAAAGATCTCCTCGATGAGAGCGGCCCGCCCGGCCTCATTCAGAAGTGGTGTGGCGTGAGTGGACGCCAAGACCGGGTCCACTACCACCTTCGTAATACCGTACGCTCGAATCCGCTCTGCGACAACACGCACGATTTTGTCGTTGATCAGCGCGCCAATCTTGATGCAGTCCGCGCCAATGTCTCCCAGAACTGCGTCGAGCTGCAGCCTGACGAACTCGGGATCAACAGGCACAGTACCGTGGATTCCGAGCGTATTCTGCGCGGTAATCGCGGTGACCACGCTCATGCCGTACCCGCCTAGGGAGAGAATGGTCTTGAGATCGGCTTGTATGCCCGCGCCGCCACCGGAATCCGAGGCGGCGATGGTCAACACCTTATGCAACATCGAAGGCTCCGGGGGATAAACAACTTAAAATAATTAGCACAAACACACCGATAATTGAAGTCCTCCGCACAGATTCGAGGATCGGCCTCATGCCAACTCTGATGGTCGATCATGTGCTCGATCGCATATTTGCAATTCCCCTTCAGCATTACCGCCCGGAGATTCCGGAATTTTTGGACCTTGCGAGATCGCTTCGCTGCGCTCGTAATGACGCCGTTCCACCTGTCATTGCAAGAAGCGAAACGACGAAAGTGTCTTCATTGCGGCATAAGCAGTCTCGCTTTTCGGTAATAGTCTTTCGGCAGTAGTCGTTAGGTCAATTATCTTACCTGTCTTTTTCACCCTCCCTAACAGGGCCCATGACGGGCATAGCCTGCCCTGATTCGATCCGGAGATCCCCGCCACCCACAATAAGAAGTGCTTCGAGGCAAATCTGAGATCGGCGCCGAATCGCCGAGATGCCGGCAAATGGTCTGACGTGTTAGACACCCGCAGCCGTGGACGAAGTTGCCGTGGAGCTGCCGCGGCGGCTGTGGTCTGCTCCCGCTTTGCTTTCCGGCTCAACCGCAGGCTCGTCCCACATGACGTCCAGGAATTCGGGAATCTCTTCCGGTGGCGCAGCAAGGGCAACAATCTGATCTTCGGCCGGCTCGAGCAAAGGAGTGATCTCTGTCGCGGCTGTGTCCCGCCTATCTTCTATCCGGTCCTCGATCACGGCGACGTATCCAGCGGCAGAAGGCGGCTCGCGCCGGTCTCCGCCTGATGCGGCGTGATGGTCCGCTGCTGCAGAGCGACCAACCGCGACGAATGAGATGACCATCCAGAGAACGAGCAGGCCCGCTGCACCTGCCGGATACAGATACATACTCATGGCATGGGAAGTGTCGTCCAGGCCGACCAGCCACCCTCCCGCTCGCAGCGGCGTCTCCGCCCTACCCTTCGCGAGCCAGGTCCATCCGGAAGTCCACACAGGAGCGCTCGCAGAGCCTGCTTCAACCCCATAATCGTCAGGTCGATGTGCTCCAGTGAACCGAGTGACAGCGAAAGACCTCGCGTCCGTCAGGCCGGCGCGGATCACAGCTCCCTGGAGCGGTTCGCGGGAAAACGTCGCTCGCACGAACCAGACCCCGACACGAGAAGTGCTATGCCGGCACGTAAGGTGCCAACGATTTGCAGCAGGCTCGTCGCTGAAACGCCATCCGCCCGGCAGCCCACCTGCATCGGTCGGCCATTCGATCTTGGCGATTGAAGGGAGCGTTCCATCCGGCAATGAGACATCCCCCGCCATAGCCACAATGGTGCCCTGTTGATCGAGTACTTGAACGGTCGCAAAATCCGGAAATGCGCTCCGGATACGTTTTATCATATTCGGCATCGCATTTTGCTTGAGGAACGCATCCATCTCGAGACCCCCCACAACTGCGTCCACCACAAGGCACCGCTCCCTGATCACCGAGTCTAGGGCAAGCTCAAGCGATCGCACCTCCTGGGCAAGTATCTGCTGTCTGAAATGGACGATCGTATGGAGATACCCGACGTACCCTATTGCAAGGAGTGCCCCCCAGCCGGCAAGAACTACTCCGTAAATGAATAACCTCGTTTTGATCCGCAGTCGTGTTGTTAAGGCTGCTCCTCGTTCCCCTCGGCTCGAGCCACACGATTGCTCCGAATGTTCGGACCTGGAATCAGACGAACAAGCGAGGAACCCGTTTTCCGACGTTGTATTGAGCGAATTCATTGCTGTTTGCCTTGCTTTCAGGATCGGGACCCTGAATTGTTGACAACCTCGGTCAGAGGCCGTATTTTGGTTTATAGAATAGTTCAGCGCCACAGGCAGAGGAGGAATCCATGAAGCGTTATAAAGTGCCTCGCGTGGCCCATTGCTCGGAGGGCTGCTTACGTGGGTCCTGAGCAAGACGCTAAAAGGCTCATACGCACAACAAGGAGGGGTCCAGGCGCATCGCTCATACCGGTTGCGTCGGACCTCTTTTTGTTTTAAGGAATTCGTATTGCGGCGCTGCATTAACGCGCGCTGCCGAAGAAATCCCTGCTGAGGCTCAATCGTGATTGAGGAACAAAACCGGTTTGCTGGAGGCGGGGTGTTCCCGGCAAAAGAACACGGATCCTCAGCCTTGCGTTGCGGCGCCCTTTGGTTCGAGACGTCCGCGTGGGAGCTCTTCAGGGCGACCCTTATCACATATTCACGGACAAATCAATCAAATCATTAAATAGTTGAACACGATAATTGATGTAATACACGATGTGTGCTCCGCCGGAATGAGCACTATCACGGAGGTAGCGCATTGACAGAAAGCCTCATCAGGAGGATCAAGCCCGTTCCGGTACTCGTGGCCGGCGATGTCATGGTGGATGAGTACATCCTCGGGAAAGTGGACCGGATCTCACCCGAATCCCCCGTTCCAGTACTGGCTGTGACCGATAAATTCCGGAGGCTCGGCGGCGCGGGCAACGTGGTCCGCAATCTTGTGTCCATGGGCGCAAACGTGGCCCTTTTTGCCGCAGTGGGAAAAGATGGGGCCGGACGCTGGCTCAAGAGCCAGTGTGAACAGATGGCGGTTGACTGCTTCTGGATCAAGGATTTCGCTGCCAGACCCACAACCATCAAGACACGAGTCGTGGCCCGAAACCAACAGATCGTGCGCATCGACGAGGAACAGATTCAAGATGTCGACTCACAAATGGAGAAAGGCATTATAGAAGAAATCCGTTCGGTCGTGCCTCAGGTCAAAGCGGTAGTACTATCGGACTATGGCAAAGGGTTCCTCACCCGAGCCATACTCGACGGGACCATTGCGGCTGCCAGGGAAAATCGTGTGCCCGTACTCGTGGACCCCAAGGGATTCGACTACACTCGATATAGGGGGGCCTTCTGTATCACCCCGAATCTCAGGGAGGCGTCCCAGGCATCCGGCATCGAGATCCACGACCGGGAATCCCTGGTGCGAGCGGGACGTATTCTGCTGGAACAGACCGCGGCCCAAGCGATGATCGTTACCCGAGGCAAAGAAGGGAGCACCCTGATCAGCCGGTCCGAGGCAAGAGACTTCCCGGTGAAACCCGTCGAGATTATTGATGTCACCGGCGCCGGAGACACGGTAATCGCCACCCTGGCTCTGTGCATTGCCAATGGATTCGCTCTCGAGAATGCAATAACCGTCGCAAATCTTGCCGCCTCTCTGGTGGTTTCCCGATTTGGAGCCTCGGCGGTCACGCTCGAGGAACTGCTTGACGCGGTCAACAATCAGAACCCTGACACAAAGATAGTCCAGTGCGCAGAAATCGGCCCCATCATACGCGCGCACCGAATCCGCGGCAAGCGGATCGTCTTCACCAACGGCTGCTTCGACATCTTCCACGCCGGGCACGTCCGCACGCTCCGCGAGGCTGCCAAGCTCGGAGACGTGCTTGTGGTGGGTATCAACAGCGATTCGTCCGTAAGCCGGATAAAGGGACAGGGCCGTCCGGTTATTGGCGAGGCGGAGCGCGTCGAAATCGTGTCCGCTCTTGGATGTGTGGACTACGTGGTGGTATTCAGCGAGGACACGCCTCTTAACCTCATCGAGGAAGTTCGTCCCGACGTTCTGGTCAAAGGCGAGGACTGGGACGGTAAGGAAGTCGTCGGGGAAGAGATTGTCAGAGCGAGAGGCGGCGAAGTGCGCTTTGTTCGCCACATTAAGGGCTTGTCCACCACCGAATTGATCAGGAAGATTCGCGGAGAAGTCTGAGGCTCAGGCGTTTCTCTGGTATGAGAGTTCTTAGGGAGAGGGGCGGGGGACTCCTTTTTGCAAGAAGGGGTTCCCTGGATTCCCTTCCCTCCCTCACCAACCGTCATCGACGGCCGCGGCGGTCGCGTTGCTCGGGTCCGGGGCGTGGGGGCCGGCGTTGTTCCTCTCGGGGGCGCCGAGGGCGGGGTGGTCTTTTTATGTCTTCAAGAGCGACCCCCAGCTCTCCCCCGGGAACAACGAGGGTGCTGATCTCCTCGTTGTTCATGACGCTGAGGGTAACGCTCTTCGCGCTCCCATACTCCTCGACGAGCTTCTTGAAGTCGCTCACCCGAAAACCCGTCTCCCCGGCGTACTCAATGATCACATCTCCCTCGACCACACCGGCCTTGTCCGCGATTCCACCCTTCTTGAGTTTCACGACCTTGACACCCGGCGAGGTCTCGAGATCCTGCAACCGCGCAAGTATCACCTTGGCGCTCGTCTGGTCACCGAGCCGCCGGAATTCCGTCAGTGCTTGGGTATAAAGTTCCTTACTCTTGTATCGCCGGTTCTGTTCCGCGTAAATCCCCGCCAGTGTAGCCTTTACGCGCGCGGTCCACAGCGGATCTTGCCGTTTTTCATAGATCTTCTGGGCACGCTCCAAGCCCTGGACCGCTTCCTCCCATTGCTGTTGCTGCGCGGCAAACATGGCTTGGCGGAAGAGCTGGATGCCTTCCGCTTCGCTGGGAGGGTAATCCGAGTCGGTTTTTTCCTGGGAGTCCGACTTGCCTCCCCCTTCGGTTTTCGAGGCAACTGTGCCGACCTCCGCTTCCGAATCCTCGAGGACCACCCTGAATCCGAGATTCCAAAAACTCATTTCCGGCCCGGAGAAGCCGCGGAATGCGCAGCGGTCGTCCGCTGGACTGGAGTACCAGTTCCCGCCTTTATTCACCCGCGAGCCTGTGCCCGAGTCCGGACCCTTGGGATCTTCGAGAGGCGAGTTTTCGTAGTAGTTCCGGTCGTACTGGTCTTCGACCCATTCCATGACATTGCCGGCCATATCGTAGAGGCCAAAGCCGTTGGGCTGATAGCTGCCGACCGGTGCGACGTACTTGTAACCGTCATCCACGGTGGTCAGACTTTCCGGAAGTTTGGGGTCGCCGTCACCAAAGTTGCTGTCATTATTGCCCGGAAGCCGATTGCCCCACGGATATCTGGCCCAGACAGCGCCGCCGCGGCAGGCCATTTCCCATTCAGCTTCTGTGGGCAGGCGGTAGGTCCGCTTTTCTTTGCGGCTCAACCAGCGGCAAAATGCCTTCGCGTCGTTCCACGATACAAACACCACCGGTTGATCGTCACCGATGCGCCAGGGAGTTGAATTCCATTTCATCTCTTTCCGAGGGACCCAGCGGTTTTCCTGTTTACTGAAGATCATGCCGCCATCGCCCTTCTCGGCATCGGTCTTGTGCTTCGTCGCTTCAACGAACTGCCTGAACTGCCCCACCGTCACCTCGGTGGATCCCATGTAGAAAGAACGGGTAATGCGCACCGGATGAAGCGGCAGCTCATCCTGGAACCATTGTTTGTGGCCCTCCCGCCAAGTTTTCTTGAATGTAAGCCGCAACCAGTCCATTTCACGCTTGAGGCTCCCCATCATGTATTCGCCGGCGGGGATGCGCACGAGTTTCATACCGATGGAGTTGGTGACAACGTTCCTTTTGGGTGTGGTTTCGAGCGTCCTCTGAAAGCCGCGTAGCGCAGGAAGCCACTGGGCGCAGTCGCCGGCCTCGGAAGCTCCGGATTCGCAGTCCCAGATCGCCCGGACCACAATATCCCGCGCCTTGTCCCCCTCGCCGGCAGCTGCAAGCTCCCCGGCCTTGCGGACGGCTTCGCTCACGGAGGCGGCAGGACGCCCTCCAGACGGACCGGACGTTTCCGGGGTTTGGTCGGTAGCTTCTGCGATCAAGGTGAGTCGATCGATGCCGCAGGAGCATTTGTTGTTGCCGGGGAGGCCGGCGGTACGGCTTGTGTCATTGATGCTCTGCAATCGTGAGAAGTTACCGTCAAGCGAAGAGGTAGCAGCAGAGGGAATTGAAAGGGCCAGAGCAGCACTCGGCATGGCGCAAATGCATAACAAAAAAAATATAGTATTCAAACAAGT
>JAIWNO010000077.1 GCA_020216785.1 Desulfomonile sp. | reverse complement strand
TATAAAGAAAATACAAGAATTGGGAGAAGATTCCCAACATACTAGTTTGGATCTGAAAATAAATTTTACCGTCATAGGAGAATTTCCTTGACAAGGATCGAATTTGAGAGAATCCTATCAGACATGAAGATGGAGTCAAGGGCCTTCGGTGCGGTTTTGGTGAGGCGGGGGCCGTAGCAGAAAAGAAAAAAGCATTGACAAGAGGCTCCATTCGTGGTAGCCAGTGTTTTATCGCTCTTGATATGTTGTCAACGATGAGGTTATGTTCTCCCCGGTGAGAACTGACGTAAAGGTAATCGTTATTTCATGAGGAGGTACGTGTTTCAATGAAAAGATTTGCAATGACGCTTGCAGTGGTTGGTATGGTTATGTTGTTCGCGTCGTACGGCTTCGGCTATTACGCCTGGGCCCCGTATGCGACCTGGGGGGCTGCGTCAAGCAGCAGTTCTTCCAGCGGTTATTGGCCCGCGAGCAGCTCTTCCAGCGGCTACGCTTATAGCTGCGTGCCCGCTTCCAGCAGCAGCAGTGGTTATGCCTATTGCTGCGTGCCCGCTTCCAGCAGCTCTTCCAGTGGTTTCTACTACAGTTGTGCGCCCGCTTCCAGCAGCAGCAGTGGTTATGCCTATTGGCCGGCCAGCAGCTCTTCCAGCGGTTATTGGCCCGCGAGCAGCTCTTCCAGCGGCTGGTGGCGGTAATATTTAGACATTGTGTTTCAGGACCGATTGGTCCATAATATCATACCTTAAAACGAGGCGATTCACATCGCAGGTGGGTCGTCTCGTCTCTTTCACGAGTCCAACGTGCCCCATGCACTACATCGCAATTCGCCGTATCTGCGCTTACTGCCTCTTCGCCGTCTTTTTTCTAACGCTCCTCATATGCTCATGCAGCAAAGATACGTCCGTTGAAGGTAGGCCCGACGAGCGAACAGCTCAGGCCTTCGCCGGCATCTGGTCCCTCCAGGCACGAGTTGTGGACGGCAAGGAAGTCCCCGTGCAGGAACGCTTCATCAAGCTCGTCCTTAACCAGGACGGTACCTTCCGTGCCCTCTACCGCGGAGAGAAGACGCAGAAATGGATCGTAGCAGGACAAGGAGGCTATTCGTTCACCCCCCCTTCCCTCGTATTATATTGGGATTCCGGTCAGGTGCTTAGCTTGCTCGTCGTCAGAGCGGAACCGAATCGACTGCAGCTCCACCACGGCTCAGCGCTCGTCCCACTCAAAGACCAGGAACCTGACGATGTTTTCGTCCGGGATACCGCACCAAAGGGCCCCACGCGCACCCCGTCATCTAGCATCTCGTAGCCTTGGCCTTTTCCTCAAATCCGCAAAGTGGGTGGCGACAGACCGGTTGCTTTTTCGAAGGTCTTGAGGGCAATCGCTGCTTGGCAGCCGTTTGAGCAATTTGGATGCGAGCGGCTTTCAAACAAGTAAATCTGAAGACAGATTGCTTGCGCGTCCCTCGCCTGATCTCTGTCCAAGGGCAGCGCGCCGATCGTCAAGAGCCGGCTGCTACGTTGATAAGGCCTCCCGCTATGAGAATCCTTCGTTCTCGATCAGTGACATCGATCCGTAGCGGTATCATTCTGCCGCGCAATTCGAGGTACACTTCCTTGCGCCCTTCCCGGAGCAACTCACGCACTTCCGGCAAGCGGACGCGGTCGTTCTGCTCGATGGCATCGTAGTCGTCCGGATTCACAAACGTCAGTGGGAGGATACCGAAATTGATCAGGTTCGCTTTATGGATTCTCGCGAAACTCTTGGCGATTTTGGCCTTGATGCACAGGAACCGCGGCACGATCGCTGCGTGCTCACGTGAGGAGCCTTGTCCGTAATTCTCGCCGGCGACAAGGACTCCGCTTCCGGCTGCTTTGCAACGCTCGGGGAAGCTCGGATCCACGATGTTGAACGCGAACTCGCTCATTGCGGCAATGTTGCTCCTCAGTGGAAGAATCTTGTTCCCTGCCGGCATGATATGGTCGGTCGTGATGTTGTCACCTAGCTTGAGCATCACTGTGCATTCCAAATCGGCTTCCAAAGGCCCGAATGCAGGGAAAGGCTGAATGTTCGGCCCCATGACGATTTCCACACCCAAGGAATCGTCCGGCGGAAAGATGAGGTTTTCGTCATTGATGAGATACTTGGAGGGGTTCTCCACTCGGGGGTACTCACCCAACCTCCTGGGATCGGTGATCTTGCCGAACACGGCGGCTGCGGCTGCGGTTTCCGGAGAGCAGAGGTAAACCAGGTCGTCCTTGGTGCCGCTCCTGCCGGGGAAGTTTCGCGGGAATGTCCTGAGTGATACCGCGCCGGTTCCCGGGGCCTGTCCCATGCCAATGCACCCGAGGCAGCCCGACTGATGGACGCGCGCGCCGGCGAGGATAAAACTCATTATACCGCTGGCATCTGCAAGATTGAGAAGAACCTGCTGGCTGCCGGGATTGACCTCGAAGCTCACTTCGGGGTGGCAGTGCCGTCCCTCGACGGCGCGCGCCACGGTCATGAGGTCTCTAAACGCCGAATTCGCTGAAGAGCCTACAATCACCTGCGAAACAGGTATTCCCTCAACCTCGGTGACTTTTTTCACTTTGTCAGGGGAACTCGGACACGCGATCAACGGCTCGAGAGCGCTCAGGTCAACCTCAATGATTTCACTGTACTGAGCATCGGGGTCGGCCACAATCTCTGTCCATACATCACCCCGGCCTTGGCTCTCGAGGAATTCCCGCGTGCGGTGATCCGACGGGAACATACTCGTGGTAAGGCCCAGCTCAGTTCCCATATTACCGATGACCCCGCGGTCAGTAGCGGAGAGCGTCTCCACGCCCGGTCCGAAGAACTCGAAGATCTTGCCCACCCCCCCCTTCACAGTGTAACGCCGCAGAAGCTCAAGGATTACGTCCTTCGCGGAGACCCACTCAGGGAGCGCGCCCGTGAGCCGTACCCCGACGATCCGGGGCATCGTGAGGTAAAACGGCCGTCCAGCCAGAGCCATTGCCACATCGAGCCCCCCCGCGCCGATAGCGAGCATCGAACTCCCCGCATTCGTGGGAGTATGGCTGTCTGAGCCCAGAAGTGTCTTGCCCGGCACGCTAAAACGCTCCAGATGCACCTGATGGGAAATGCCGTTGCCGGGCTTCGAATAGATGACTCCGAACTTGGCGGCCGCAGTCCTCAGAAAGCGGTGGTCGTCAGCGTTCTTGAAATCGGTTTGCAAAAGGTTGTGGTCGACATAAACTACAGCGACCTCGGTTTTGACCTGGGGTATACCCATGGCGATGAACTCCAGGAAGAGCATCGTCCCGGTCGCGTCCTGGATCAGTGCGTGATCAATTTTGAGCGCGATCTCGGTCCCCGGTTCAAGTTTGCCCTTTACCAAATGCGCTTCGATGATCTTCTCTGCAACGGTCTTGCCCATTACTCCTTGCCTCCATCGGTCAACCCAGGTACGGGCCCCACTGGGCGACGGTCTCCTTGATCATAGGAGCGGCTCCGCCATTCACAATGCGATTGTGGCACGGCAATAGGATGTCCACGTCCAGGCCTGCGATCAGCTCGAGTGAGCGCTTGAGTTGTGCAGGATCGGCCGAAACCAAATCATATCGCCCGATGGCCCAGTCCGCGTAGATGGTGTCGCCGGAAAGAAAGAGCCTGCGGTCTTCGTGGAGCAGTCCGATGCTTCCTACCGAGTGCCCCGGGATATGAACAACTTTGAACAAGAGTCCGCCCAGGTTAAGCAATTCCCCGTCCTCCAGCTTGTGTTGAACGGTCATTTGGAATGCGTCCTTCGGCAGGGGGAACATACCCCGCACCATTGACTCGAACATACTGTTCCCCATGACAATGCGCTCATCGCCGCGTTCGATGGCAAACGCTTCGTCGCTGTGAATCCAGACTTCCACGTGGGGGGCGGCCGCCTTGAGTTCCGGCAGGCAGCCGATATGGTCAAGATGGGTGTGGGTCATGATAATCCGCCGCACATGCTCAAGCCGTACGCGGCAACGGTCGATGCTGTCGAGTTTGTACTCCCCCTTACCCATGAGGCCGCAGTCGACCAAGGTGAAATCATCCGACTCGGGGAGTCCGATCACGTACATGTGGGAATCCGGGAGGAAGTCATCCTGCCCGCGAATCCACCAGACGCCTTCCACTACTTGCTCTATCACTCAATCACCTCGGTTGCCGGTAGATGTGGTACCCGCAGGGGTTAGTCATCCTCTCCGAAGATCCATTCCCAATCGTTCTCCGGTAGAAGGTTTTGTTTGATTTGTTGGGTATACTGGTCCAAGACAACCCATTCACCACTGCCGTAGGCTACGGGTTCCGGTCGGGCCGGGTCCTTCATGGAGAAGATCGCTCCCTCTGCGAGAAAGAATCTCGGCTTGCGAGGATTGCCCCGTGTGCCTACCGGCAGTCCGTGGAACAGGAGCGGTTCGGTCTTCGAGACCGGCCTGAGGATGGTCATGTCGGTACGGACCGAGAGCCCACACATGCGCGTCTGCATGAATCCCGCCCACGCGGTGTTCTCGTCGAATATGGCGGTAAGCACCGCAGGGTGGAGTTCTTCGCCGCCGATGAGAAAGTTCGCTGCGCGGTCCACATCTTCGGCTGCGAAAGCCCACTCCGAAGTGACCGACGCCCCATCCGCAAGATGCGTCCGGAAGCGCCTTTGGAGTCCTACCACCGTGCGGTGATGCCCGCATACGAAGCAATTCCGGTAGTACGGAAGCGCCCGCGGCTCGGATGAAGGAGGTGGGGCCACATCGGGATGTGCAGTTGCAGCGGTCCCGATATCCGCGCGTAAGTACGGCGTCTTGTCGCCTTCCTTGGTAATTCGCGTGGTCAGCCTTCCCGTGGGCCCATCCGGATCGCGTTCCACGGAAAAATGCACCGCATCGCCGATTGAAACTCCCGAACCGCCAAATCTGAACCTCACCTCCACCGGATATGATGAACCGGGCAGGCGACGCCACGCATCGAGACAGAGCCCCATTGCGAGTCCGCCATGAGGAATGCCGATGAATCCCTCATGTTCCGGCCCGAAAACGAACTCCCCGTCGATCCGCCGGTTGTCGGCTTCGAGGATACTCATCGGTACAAAAGGATCATCACCGGTCAGGAACGACTCGGGATTGTCTCTGAGAAACATATTCCCTCCGATAAGCACATCTAACGGCAGCCTTTGCACATGCCCTTGAAAAATTACTCATCGGTCCACGTAGAGGGTCACAGCCTCGCCGCCTCCGAGGCAGAGCGACGCCATGCCGGTCTTTTTATCCCGGTGCTTCATGGCGTACAGCAGCGTGGTAAGAACCCGCGCGCCGCTCGCACCGATGGGATGACCCAGCGAGACTGAACCGCCGTTCACGTTGACTCGATCCAGGTCGAGTCCAAGCTCGCGGATGACTGCGACGGTGGAACCCGAGAATGCTTCGTTGACCTCCATGAGATCGATGGATCGATAGTCCACGCCCTCTTTCCTCGCGACTTTGGGAATCGAGTAAATCGGCGCTACAAGTACATATTTCATATCAAGCCCCGCGGCTCCCTGCGAGCCGACTCTGGCCATGATCGGGATGCCTCGGGATGTGGCGATCTCCTCGGCCATGACACACAGAGCGCTTGCGCCGTCGGATATTATGGAGGAGTTCCCCGCAGTCGCATAGCCGTTCTTCTGGAATGCCGGTTTCATGGTCGCAAGCGCTTCATACGGTGTTTCGCGGGGACACTCGTCGGTGGTGAAGGGCTTCGGATCGCCCTTACGCTGGGGTACCATGACCGGAACGATCTCTTCCTTGAAGCGACCATCCCGGATGGATTCCATTGACCGAGCGTAGCTCATGGCAGCGTACCGATCCTGGTCTTCTCGGGAGACGTTATACTTTTCGCTGCACAAGTCGTTGCTGATGCCCATATGGAAGTCGTTGACAATGTCCCACAAACCGTCATGCACCATTGAATCCACGAGCTTACCGTCGTTCATGCGGTAGCCGAATCGAGCTTTGTCGAGATAGTATGGGGCAAGGCTCATGTTTTCCATGCCGCCGGCTATCACGATATCCGCGTCGCCGAGTTGAATGGCTTGAGCGGCGAGCATCACCGCTTTTAGGCCTGATCCGCACACCTTGTTGACAGTGATGCATCCTGCCTCGAAGGGAATACCCGCTTTCAGGGCGGCCTGCCGGCCGGGATTCTGCCCGTACCCGCACGGCAGGACCTGCCCCATAATGACCTCGTCCACCTCGGCCTTTTCGATTCCAGCCCGCTTTACAGCCTCCTCGATAACAATAGCCCCAAGGTCGGTGGCCCCGATTCCGCTCAGTGTACCGTTGAACGACCCGAGCGGCGTACGGCAGGCGCTCACGATGACAGCTTCACGTTTTGAACTCATCCTCTCTCCTTTCACCGTCTTCACATCCAGTCGGGCTTTCCAGCCTCACAGGTATTTTTCGATGAGCACTTCTGCAATCTGGACCGCATTAAGCGCCGCCCCTTTGAGGATGTTGTCCGAAACGACCCACATGTTCAGTCCGTTGGCAATCGATTCGTCCTCACGGATGCGGCCGACCAGTGTATCGTACTCGCCACCCGCCAGAGCAGTAAGCGGATACTCGAACTTCTTCGGATCGTCCAGCACCTTCACACCAGGCGCGTTTGAGAGCAACTCCCGCGCACGGACGGCGGTGAGCTTCCGTTCCGTCTCGATATTAACCGCTTCGGAGTGGCCGAAAAAGGTGGGGACCCGCACCGTGGTCGCCGTAACCTTGATCGCGGGATCGAGAATCTTGCCTGTCTCCCAAACCATTTTCATTTCTTCTTTGGTGTAGCCGTTCTCAAGGAAGACGTCGATGTGCGGGAGGCATTCGAAAGCGATACGGTGAGGGTAAACCTCCGTGCTCATTGTGCGAAACGGGGCCAGCCCCGCCCACAGCTTGTCCACGCCGTCATCCCTCGTCCACTGGATTGACGTGGACATCTCCCGAGACTGGACCAACATCTCCTCGATGGCTTCCTTCCCCGTTCCCGACACCGATTGATACGTGGAAACCACAATGCGTTTTATCGTCGCCGCGTCGTGAAGGGGCTTGAGAGCTACGACCATCTGTATGGTAGAGCAATTAGGGTTCGCAATAATGTTCTTGGTGGTATAGCCCGCAATAGCCTCCGCGTTTACCTCAGGCACGACCAGCGGCACGTCGGGGTCCATGCGGAAATGGGCCGTGTTATCAATAACGACGCAGCCGGCTTCGGCAGCTATGGGTGCAAACTTGGCGCTGATCGAACCGCCGGCGGAGAACAATCCTATTTCCACACCGGCAAAAGAGGATTCGGTGAGTTCCTGGACAGGGTATTCCTTGCCCTTGAACGCTAGGCTCCTGCCCGCGCTCCGTCCCGAGGCGAGCAGGACGATCTCTCGGACGGGAAAGTCCCTTTTTTCCAGGACGTTGAGCATCATATTGCCCACCGCCCCAGTAGCGCCGACTACAGCTACTTTGTAACCATCAGTTCTCATGAGCGTTACGTTCTCCTCTTTCCACTCTTCAGCGGCTTCACAGCCCCTTTATCTTATATACGATACCCATGTCGGACACGTTATGATCCAAGTCAATTTCCGCGACGTCTTTGCGGACCAGTTCCTGAATAATCTTTTCCGCCTTCTCGAGGGAAATGTCCATCTCCAGGGCCAGTCGTGCCACAGTGAGACGGTTGTTGTATTTTGCCGCGACCAGCAGGGCTTCATTGGTCTCCTTCAGGCGCGGGCCTCGAGCAAGGAGCGCCATGCCGACCAGGAGCATAATTGCACCGAACCAGATGCCGGGCAGCTTCATCATCGGCAGCGGCAGGAGCGAGCACGAGCCCAGGACCGTCACGATACCGGCAATGACCAAACCTTTGCCCCACTTGCGGCGCCAAACCTTGGACTCTTTTTGTCGTACCAGCTCTCGAAGGACCTGCTCGGACGACGCGCCTTTCGCTGTGCCCAGTGCGGTACGCTCCAGCACGTCCGCTGCCAAGGGTTCGTTCGCTCTTTCTCGCACGCCTTCCAGCGAACGCGTTTCTTCCATCAGGCCGACCTCACCCTCCCGTGCCCGGTCCAGTTCGACGGCGCAAGCTCGGCACGGCACGGTGTGCCGTCGCTGCGGCTTCACTTCTTCTCCTGAGGCTTCTCTGCGTTGCCGGTTTTACTTTCGCTGCGCTTTTCGAAGTCCTTGCCGTCCACTTCCTCCACGGGGACTCGCTTAAGCAAAAAATCACCCGAAGAGTGATCCTTCAGGATGATCCAGATCTTGCCGGTATCCGTATCAATCATAAAGGTGCTGCCCTTAATGTGCGGCGAAACAAAAATCTGGAACCTGCCCGTGATGGTAATGTTCGGCTGGGCCGCCGCCTTCTCGGCCAGTTGCGTTACATCCTTGCCGAGCGGCCACTGGGCCTCGGCGCCCTGCGGCATTCCCGTCAGCACGAACAGCATACCGATAATTGCCAGGATAGTATGCATGGGGATTCTCCCGCATGGTTTGTCCAAACTATAGCAGTCCCGCGTGCAAGCGTCAAACCGATCCACGGGCCGGGGAGCAACCGCGGCGGCTTAAGGGTGCGCACCTGTGAGCTTCTTAACTGAGTCGAGAATTCGAGAAACGCTCTTTTCAGGGCTTAGACTCCGCCACATCTCCTTGACAATGAGAGCGATTCTATGATATTTTGATAACTATGTAGAATCCATAAAGAACAGATATTCAAATGAGTTGCGGCCATGCCTCCACTTCAGGGGGACACGGTCGTTGAAATCCTCTGGTGAGTCTGCACGTATGCTCCGAATGGCGAAATTCATCATTGTTCCGACCCTCTTCTCTTTGCTTGCCATGCTGCCGTCCGAAGCCGGCACCGTCACCGCACGGGAGATCCTCCAACAGGTCCTTAAACAGAATTTCACGGACACATTTCGGGTCGCGGTTTCTATCAGGACCTTTCACAACAAGAAAGAGGTCTCAACCCACGACCTGTGGTTCGTAAGCAGCACCAAAGACAATACTACAGCGATTTTCGTGGACTTCGCGGCGCCTCCCGAGTCCAAGGGCCTGCGCTTTCTGTTTCTTGTCCGCCCGCAGCAACAGCCTGAGGCGTTCATGTACGCGCCAAGCGCTCAGAAGACGCTGCCACTTGCCCTGGACGACCAGGGTGCGGAGATCGGCTCCACGGGCCTCACAATGGAGGACATACAGGCATTTGTTCCTCAGGCCGGTCAGGAGGAGACCCTTGTAAAGGAAGAACCGGTCGACGGCAGACAGTGCTACCTGATCCGTATCACCTCGCAGCAGCGACCTGGCGCGAGGCTTGTATGGGTAGGCAAGGACTTTCCGGCCATCGTGAGGTCTCAGGAGCTGGACTCAAACGGTAAGGTCACGAGAACTTTTCGGGTGGTTGAGTTCTTCAAGGACGAACAGGGACGGGAATATCCGCGTTTTGAAGAGATCACTGTCCCCGCCAAGAACGTTCGCATTGAGGTTCGACAGGAGCACGCGGTTTTCGGAATCCAGGTTCCTGAGCAAATCCTGGATCCGAAGACCTTCGGCACTTTTCAATGGATGAAGTGACGAGGTCAGGGATTTGGGCCCAGGGAACAGAAAAGCGCGCACAGAGGCACGTTCGCTGAGAACGTGCATCAAGGTGGCTGCCGCCGCGGGATGCATACTTATGACATCCGCCTGCGGAGCACTCCAGGGACTGGAGCGCATGCAGGGCAACATGGATCGCATGAGTTATTACATGAGCGTCATGGCGTCCAACATGCCCGTGATGGCCCACAGCACTTACAAGATGGCTCAAAATACCGACCGCATGATGGCGAAGACTGACGCCCTCATCGGGGAGTTGGAAAAAAGAGGCAAAACAGGTGAAAAGGCCATCCAGAACTACTCTCAAGCCGTCCTGGACAACGAGCGCGCGGTCATAAACACCCTCAAGGGCATTCGGGAAGAACTCCGCTCGCTCAAAGACG
>JAIWNO010000076.1 GCA_020216785.1 Desulfomonile sp. | reverse complement strand
CTCTTGGCGCCCCAGCGGGACCGGCCAAGGGCCCCGGTAAGGACCGCAGCAGTGAAATCGAATTACGCCTGGAAGCCATCGCGGCAAAAATGGCCGAGCTGGAAAAGAAGCTTCGCTAAAGCAATTCTCCTTCGTTCGGTTTTCTTCATCCTGATTTCCTTCATGCATTTGTGCGCACGCGCCCATCGTAAATCGGGAGGTCAGTCGGTCAACCCTCTCCATTGTCACAGTTGATGATTGCGGGAAATCTCAACGGCAACTCGATTTGCGTGAGATATAACGTAGGGGCGGAGTTTATTTCCGCCCGCTCCGTTTCTCTTACCCCCGAGCGGGGATGGTCCCAGCGCCTACCGAACGTGGCGCCACAAAGACCATAAACGAATTTCCGGATCCTTCTGTTCCGTTGTTTCTGCACTCCCCCTTGCCATTCTCTTGGTTCATCGGCATTTTTAATAGAATTGGCTAGTTTGACGCGGCAATGCTAAGTGTGTTATAACTGCCTCGTGCCTCAATGAAGGGCCGCACCGCGGTTTTGTGAAAACGAAGGTCTCGATGGGTCTTGTGCTTGACATAATTAACGCTTCGGCAACTATTTTTCGTGAAGCCGCACCATACATCCTGCTGGGCTTTTTCGTGGCGGGTGTGATACGCGCGTACCTTACGCCCGCGACGGTGTCGCGATATTTGCGTGGAGACGGATTCCGATCCGTGTTCTACGCGTCTCTGCTCGGCGTGCCGATTCCGCTCTGATCGTGCGGAGTGGTTCCCGCAGTTGCGGGACTGAAGAAGCAGGGAGCCAGCAATGGCGCGGCAGTCTCTTTTCTCATTTCAACGCCGGAGACCGGGGTGGATTCCATAGCTCTCACCTATTCACTCCTTGATCCGATTATGACCATGCTGCGCCCCGTGGCGGCCTTTGTTACCGCGCTCGCCGCGGGGGTGGTTGAGAACATCTGTGGTCGTTCCCGCATCACTCAAGACGCGGGCAGCGCGTTGCCACCGAGCCTCAATGACTGCTCCCAGCCGTCCGGTACCCAACTCGGTCGTTTAGGAAAGGGGCTTCGGTTTGCGTTCAACGACTTGATGAACGATATGGCAGGCTGGTTCATGATAGGTATTTTACTTGCGGGACTCATTACGGCTCTCGTCCCCGAATCGTTCTTTAACGAATACCTCGGATCGGGACTCGCCGCGTATTTGACCATGCTTGCCGTCGCCCTGCCGCTGTATGTCTGCGCGAGCATGACAACGCCTCTTGCAGCCGCTCTGGTGCTTAAAGGTCTCAGTCCCGGCGCCGCGCTGGTGTTGCTCATGGCCGGCCCGGCCACCAACGCGGCGACTGTGACCATGGTCGGAGGATTGCTCGGACGCCGCACCCTTTTCGTGTACCTGGGGTCGATCGTGGTGTGCACGCTCGGTTTTGCGTATCTCACCGACGCGCTTTACGCCGCGCTGGGGATTTCCGCACAGGCGGCGGCAGGCGCATCGGCAGCGGAAGTGCTCCCTTTCTGGTTGGAATGGGCTGCTGCAGGAGTGCTCGCCGTGCTGGTGGCCAGGATGCTTTGGCGGAAGTATGTGGCCAGTCTGCCGGAATCGGTTATTGAACCCCCTACGACCGTTCCGCCTTCGTCCGAATGCTGCCCGGCCGGGGATCCGGCGGGATGCACCTGACCGACTTCTGCCAAGTCTCCGTGAGAGACTCAATCATCCGCTTCCAGGAACTCATTTCATAATCTCCATATCGGGATTGGCGGGACAGGCGTCCACCTCTCCAGAGATGACAGGCAGGATGCCTATTCCACCAAGGCATTCCACTCGCGAAACCTTCTCTTTTCAGCGCGACAATCTCGCATAGGGTCCGGCTAGTTCCGGATGCCGCTTCGGCTCTTCCAGCAGTGCCTTATGAAAGACGCCGTGACTGGGCCGGCAGCGGCAAACAGGGCAATAGTGTCTTCCGCTTACAGAACGTATAAGGGCGACCTGCCGGTCGCCCTTACATCCCTAATCAAACATCCGAAAATTTTATCGGTGTGTTCGAACCGGAACCTTCGCACCGGGTGGAGGAGCGTCGGGCCACGCCCATTCCCGATCGCCGTTGCGCTCTTGTGTGTTGAACACGTCTCCGACGGCCATTACGTTAAACGTGTTGAGGTTTTTCTCATTGTACGGAACGCACCGAAGCGGCAGAACCGGATAGAGGACTGCTTCGCGGTTGCGATAGCGATATTCAGGATTCTGGTTATCGTATCGCGGAAGTTCCTCCCCGAAAGAGCGAATACGGATGCGCGCCGGGTGGACCTTGTACATCGTGATAAGCGCATGTCGCACGCTTTTTGCCCGATCCATGCCGAGCTTATAGGTCTCGGCCGTGGTGCCGAAAAAGTCCGAATGCCCGTCTATTTGGAGCTGATATTGCGGGATTGCGTGGAGAAAGTTCGCTACGCTCTCCAGCTTGATTGCCTCAGACGGAAGGAGGTCCGCGCTCTTGTGCTTGAAGAAGATTTCCGGATACGGGAACATGATCTCCCGCACCGAGATATCCCAAGCGAATTCCTGCATCTTCTCGCAAGGGGCGACTTCGTCGCGATAACGGCAATAGCCGCCGGTAAGCTTGCACACCTCATACAGATTGCGCCAACCAGCCTCGCTCAAGCTGTACCCGCCCATACCGGAGTCCATCATCACGCCGTAGATTCTCACCTTGTCACCGTAGCGATCCTTGAGGGCCGCGGCAGTTTTTTGAGGGCATTCCCCCATTGAGCCGCCATCCGTGAAGACGACTATGGCCGTACGCCCAGTAGTCTTGCAGATAAGTTGACCCGCGAGCTGGAGCGCTTCCTGAAAGCCGGCAGTGCGCCACGGACCGGATTGCTCGGTACGAAGGTTGTTGTAGAAGGGATCGAATTTCAGGCGGTTCCATGGGCTAAGCGGCACGAGCAGCCGCGGCACCCGCGCGTCTCCGAAGGTGATAAGAGCAGTATTCAAGTCGTACTGCCACAGCGGAACATCCGGCAGCACAGCGTTGAAGAGATGAAACGCCCGCTGGGCCACGTAGAGGCGGGTTGCATCGTAGTTCCTCGGGTAGCCGGCCATCATCGAGTCTGACACATCGACGATGAATATCAGGTTCTGGATCTTGGGGATGAAGTCATGGTCTTTGTGTTTCCTGATCTCGGCGAATGAATGGGGCGCGGTAAGGACGAGCAGCGCAGCCAGAAATGCGGCAGGAAAGGTCTTTCTCATCAACCGTCCTCCTGGTGGGCCTGGGCACTTTATATTATATTAAAGTGCATAATGCCCAATACATGCAGCAATAGATTAAAGTATTTATTTAGCAATGTCAAGGACTATGTGGGTTCTTGATCCCGCGCTCACGAGCCGCGATAATCCGATCACTCTCTCGGAGCGCGAATCGTGGCCGACGAGCTTACCAGAATCCTTATTGTCGATGACGAGCCCAACATGCTTCACATGCTGAGCACCATCCTTCAGCAAGATGGATTTGAGCCTGTTTGCGCTCGCACAGCGGCAGAGGCCCTGACTCTTGTGGCGCAACAGGAGTTCGATTTCATTCTATCGGACGTGCGAATGCCCGGCATGGACGGAATCCAGTTGCTGGAAAGGCTCAAGGAAAGCGGAGTAGATGTGATCGTCATTCTCATGAGCGCGTACGGCAATGTGGAGCTTGCGTTGGAGGCGATTCGGAAAGGAGCGTACGACTACATTTCCAAACCGTTCAAGACTGACGAGGTGGTGCTTACACTTCGCAAGGCCTCTGAGCGAGAGAAGCTGAGGCGCGAAGTGGTACGACTTAGGCGACGACTCCGTCACAGTGAGCCGAGCCCTGAGATCGTGGCGCGGAGTCCCGCAATCAGGACGCTGCTGGAGATGGTCCACCAGGTTGGGCCGGTCGACTGCTCGGTACTCATAACGGGCGATTCCGGGACCGGAAAGGAGTTGCTCGCAAGAGAGATACACAGATGTTCATCGCGCAGCGAAGGGCCATTTGTTCCGGTAAATTGTGCTGCGATTCCCGCTGGATTGCTCGAAAGCGAGCTTTTCGGCCACGCGGCCGGTGCGTTCACCGGGGCCAGGGTGGACAAGCCCGGCCTCTTCGAGGAGGCGGACGGAGGAACACTGCTCCTGGATGAGATTGGAGCTATGGAACCGGCATTGCAAGCCAAACTGCTGCGAGCGATCGAATCGGGCGAAATCCGCCGCATAGGCGACACCACGGCGCGCCGTGTGAGGACGCGCATCGTAGCCGCCACGAATGAGCACCTGGATGATGCCATAAAATCAGGACGTTTTAGAGAGGACCTTTACTACCGCTTAAACGTCGTGCACCTTCATGTGCCGCCGCTCGCACAAAGGCGGGAAGATATTATTCCGCTGGTGGAGCATTTTGTCGAGATCTTCAATCGCAAAATGGGGCTCAGGGTAAGAGCGATTTCTCGGGAGGCACAGGAGGCCCTTCTCAAGTATTCCTGGAAGGGTAATGTGAGAGAACTCCAGAACGTTGTCGAGCGTGCAATGATCTTCACATCCGGCGACACCATTGCGCTCGACAGTCTGCCACACGATATCCGGGCAGCGGTGACATCGCCCGCGGCTAAGCGTGCCCCCCGCGAGGAAATCCTGTCCATCAAACGGGCATCGCGCGAGCTTGAAAGGGCCCTGATCACCAAAGCGCTCAACCGTACGGGCGGGAACCGCTCTCAAGCCGCCGGATTGCTGGAAATCAGCTACCCGTCGCTTCTCCAGAAGATCAAAGAATACGGGATCGTGTGATTCCTTTCTCTTGGGAAGCGTGCAGCGCCTTCCCCGCGCGAGTCCCGTCCGCTCGGCTTGAAACACCGCCACGATATGACCAAGTCATTGCCAGGAGTCGTGACCTGGGTCACGCGGGCAAGGTCTTCCATAATCTACGTCTCAAGGTTCGCCAAGAGAGACGAGAACTCGCAGGGATGCTTTGATATGCTACTCGTAAGGTGAATGGGGGCTCAGCGGACTGTTCGTATGCAGCAGCTGCACCTTAATCACCTTCCCTGCAACAAAAGGCCCGTCGTTCGGATTCAGGAGCATCAACCCATCCGCAAGCACCATTGATCGGAGCGCACCGGAACTCTGGGTGCCGGTGGTGACCGCCATCATTCGGCCGTCCTCCTCGAACAGCTTGCATCGGACGAGATGGAGACGTCCGGACACTTTAGGGCCTTCTTCCGCGAGTGTCGCCTCGATGAGCGGCCGGAACAGGTTAACGTGACCCATCATCTTCAGAAGCGCCGGACGCACGAACTGCTCGAACGAAATCATGGCCGACGTGGGATTACCGGGCAGCCCGAACACGGGTTTGTCGCCGATGGTGCCGAAAACCAGGGGCTTACCCGGTTTCATGGCAACTTTCCAGAACTTTACCTTCATGCCCAGCGCTGAGAGCGTGTCTTTGACGAGATCGTACTTCCCCACCGACACACCGCCGGACGTGAGGATCACATCCGCTCGTAGTCCGGCGGAGATCTTTTCGCGCTGGTCCGCCGCATTATCTGACGCAGTGCCCAGAGACAAAGGAATCCCGCCACACTCTTGCACTTGCGCGGCAAGGCTGTAAGTGTTGGAGCACACCACTTTGCCCTCGACGAACGGCTCGTCGAGGTCAACCAGTTCGTCCCCCGTCGATATAATAGCAACGAGCGGCCGCTGGTACACGTGGACGTACGCGTGCCCCAGAGTGGCGAGCATGCCCACTTCGGGCGGCCGGATAATGTCGCCCCGCGAAAGGACTGTCTCCCCTCCCCTGACGTCTTCGCCTTTGGGCCGGATGTGAGCGCCATGTCCGGGATCAGCGAGGCACACCACTTGGTCGCCCTCAAGCCGGGTATCCTCGACCATGATGACCGTGTCCGCGCCGTCGGGGATCATTCCGCCGGTGAGCATCCACACCGCTTCGCCCTGTCCGACCGTGCCGGGGAACGGTTTTCCTGCCGGCGCCTCGCCAATGAGCCGCAATACTTTGGGATTGGCAGAATTCGCACCGGCGATGTCCGCGTGGCGGCACGCGAACCCGTCCATTGCCGAGTTGTCCGCAGCGGGAACGTCGCGCCGCGCCTGTACGTCTTGAGACAGCACTCTTCCGAGCGCGTCAAGTATATGGATGCGTTCCGTGCCCAGGACAGGAACATCTTCGAGCACTCTTCGTTGAGCTTCACCGATTGATATCACGCAGGTCCCTCCGCGCTGTGATTCCAGAAGGGGGTCGAAAGCGATATATTATACTAAGTCTGATGTCCGACAAGCTATATTCGCAAACGCAAACCATGCGACGGGCAGTTGGCGGGTAGAAGCGGGTCTCACGCCAGTGTTCGTTCAAACAAGTGGCATCGGCTGCGTCCAAAATCCCGCCGGCCCCCCTTTTACGAGGAGGCACCCTCATTCCCCTTTGATAATGGTAGGTTAGGGGGATTTTATACCGATGCGCTCTCAAAGAGGTAGCTTCAACGACGTTCAGTAGGGGCCGACCCATGAGTCGACCCGGTTTTCAGGGCGCACACGCGGGTGCGCTACAACGACCGCGTTACTGATTTGATGACGCATTGATATTATCGCAGGAAATCCAGAAACGACAAGTCGCGCCGATGTTGCCTATATGACGCCGCAACGGCCCCAGACATCCGCTCTATTCGACCATGTCTATCTGAAAAAGGCTACCGAAACGATCAGCACCAGGCCGTTCACCAAATAGAACAACCGCACGGCCCCGCCGCGGTCGTGGAGGTCTTGCCAATTTGTTGTGGTTCTTATCATGCGGTCGATGCGCACTGCGAGCATGATTGTCGC
Source organism: Desulfomonile sp. (assembly GCA_020216785.1). Lineage (GTDB taxonomy): Bacteria > Desulfobacterota > Desulfomonilia > Desulfomonilales > Desulfomonilaceae > JAIWNO01. Next base: position 3,163 of record JAIWNO010000076.1, on the reverse strand, counting down.
CAAAGACACCAGCGCCGGCGGGTGCACCTCTCCCGAGGCCACGAGCAGCACAATCGACGTCAGCGTTGCCGCTACGAGCAAGCGGAACCCCCAGATTGCAGCCGGTTTGCCGAGCCTCACAGCGATCGTGCGTTTGCCCGCAGCGCGGTCCGTTTCGACGTCCGGCAGGGATTGGTAATAGAGGATCATGGCAACCATAAGCCCAATGGGCACAGACAGCCACAACGCCCGCGGGATGAATGCGCCGGCAACGGCTGCCGCTGTCCCGGCAACCATGATCGGACCCATGTTGATTCCGACGAACAGCTCGCCAAGGCCGAGATATCCGTATCTCACGGGCGGCGCGGTATAGAAGAGGCTGGAGAAGAACGAAAACCCCATTACGGCGATAAGCCACCAGACTCGCGAATCCCACACAATCCAGATCCCGATGAGGAATGCTATTCCATACAGGACAATGAGGGCATTGCGAAGCTCGGCGAGCGTGATCTTGCCCTCGTGAACGACACGACTCCCGCCGAGCGCGTCTCCTTTGTCGGTTCCTGCAACGTAGTCGAAATAGTCGTTGGCAAGGTTCGTGCATAAGTGCACGAGGAACGCAGCGATCAGCACCGCGACCCATCGGAGCGTGTTCCACTGCCCTATTGTGTGCGCGATCACACCACCGAGCGCCAGCGGGACGAGGGTTGCCACGAAGAAAGGCGGGCGGCTCGCTTGATACCACGCGGCCAGTCGGTCCTGCTTCATGGGACAATGCCTTCGTGCAGGTAGGTAATACCGAGCGTCAGCGGGAACGCCTTCACCGAAGACAGACCCACTTCGGAAAACAGCCGGGCAAGCTCATCCGGGTGAAGGAAGTCCTGTATGGAGGCGGGAAGATAGCGATAAGCTTCCTGGTTGCCGGAGATTGTCCGCCCAACGACAGGCATCACATGATTCAGGTACCACTCAAAAAACCGCCGGAGTCCGAGGGATTTGGGGAAGGTCATCTCAAGCACCATGACCTTGCCGCCCGGCTTAACCACTCGGGCCATCTCCCGCAGAGCTGCCGCACGATCCGGAATGTTGCGGATGCCGAACGCGATCGTCGCCGCGTCGAATTCGTCATCCCGGAACGGCAATGCAAGCGCGTCTCCTGCCGCGTACGCGATCCGACCATTCAATCCGCGCGCCACTGTCTTGGTTTGCGCCGGCCGCATCATGCGCTCTACGAAGTCAACGCCGGCAATCTGCACTTGCGGTCGCCTGTGCGCGATTTCAATGGCCAGATCGCCGGTGCCGGTTGCCACATCCAGCACTCTCGTCGCGTCTGTGGGTATGCGTTTTGCGGTGAATTTTCTCCATCGCACGTCCTGCCGGGCGGACATGAGCCTATTGAGCAAGTCGTAATGAGGGGTAACGGAATTGAAGATGCGCTTGACCAGAGCGATGCGCTCGTTGGGGGTGAAATTCTGAAGCGGTTTGTCGTTCAAAGTTGGCTCCATCGGCAGAACACTCTCTCCATGATATCGAATGTTTCATACAGGATTGCGCCAAGGAGCGCCAGAACCACCATCCCCACATATATCTGAGGGATATCGGCCCGCCCCCACGAATCGAGAATATAGAAGCCCATACCGTAGCGAGTCCCGATCGATTCCACGAAGAACAGCACTGCCACCACCGTGCCCGTAGCAATGCGCAGCGCGGTAAAGATCCCGGGCAGCACCGACGGCCATATCACGTGGACAAATAGATCCCATCGAGTGCCGCCCAGACTGTATAAAGAATAGCGTGCGGAACGGCTGACCCCGCGTGCAGCATCCCTCGTGGTAATAAGCAATTGAAAAAAGAGAATAATCGCCAACATCGCGATCTTGCCGATCTCACCCAGTCCGAAGACCAGGAGCACGAGCGGCAGCAGCACGATTTTGGGCACCGGATAGGTGAGATAGATCAGCGGGCCGGCCAGCCGGTCCACGCGGCGGCTCGAGCCGATAAGCAGGCCCAGCGGCACCGCGGCTGCGAACGAGACGGCCAGAGCGGCCAGCACCCGCAAGGTGGACATTCCCACATGCATCCAAAAGCGTTCCGTCCGCGCTTCTGAAGCAAGCTTGCCCGCAACCTCCGCGGGTCCGGCAAGCACCGCGCCGCCGGCCCACCACGCGCCGGCCTGCCAAACAGCGAGCAGGAGCAATACGCCCCAGAGGTATCCTCGTCCGGATGTCACAGGTTCTGCTCCAACCGGCAGCGAACCGCCCGGCAGACTTCGTAGAATTCGTCAGTCCTTCGGTAATCCGGCGCGCAGGCGCGCGGATTCTCGACCGTGTCCAGGATCTCACCGGGAACGTTGCCCATGACGCAAATCCTTCGGCCGAGCATCACCGCTTCCTGAAGATTGTGGGTGACGACCACCAGACCGAACCGCCGGCGGCGCCATGCTTCCGCCACCAAGTCCTGAAGCCGTTCTCTCGTAAGTGCATCAATCGCTGCGAACGGCTCATCCAGCAAAAGCAGCGACGGTTTCAGGATTAGCGCCCGCGCGAGTGCCACGCGCTGTTTCTGGCCTCCGGAGAGTTGTTGCGGATATACATGACCCTTGTCGCCAATATCCAACTCCGCCAGCATTGAATCCACGCGCTGCGATTCCACGTGTTCCCGCCGGATTTTTAAGCCCAGTTCCACGTTCCGGCGAACCGTCTTCCACGGGAACAATCCATAGTCCTGGAGCACCAGAGCGATCTCGCGGTGAGGCCGGGCAAGGGGCGTCCCTTTGAATTCCACGCCTCCTACCGAAGGACGCTCCAATCCTGCCATGATGAGCAGAAGTGTAGACTTGCCGCATCCCGACGGGCCGACGAGCGCGACAGTCTCGCCTTCTTCCAGCGCGAGGTCAGTAGCCCCGAGCGCAGGCACCGGGCCCGCTTCGGTGGGGTAGGCCTTCCCCACGCCGTTGCAGCGGATCAATTCATGGAATGAAGCCGACATTCACGAGATCTTCATAGCTCAGGTCAGCGCGGATCACTCCACGCTTTTTCAGCCATGCCGCTATGGTCAGGACCGCGTCCTTGTCCGGCGCATGGACCGCAGGAAAACGCGGCACCGGATAAGTCGCCTGGAGTGGCTCCGGCAAGCGGCAGTGCTGCACCATCAGGAGCCGCGCCGCGTCAGGCTGTTCGCTGAT
>JAIWNO010000075.1 GCA_020216785.1 Desulfomonile sp. | reverse complement strand
GAATTTCGCTGCGTGGTTCACCGCGCGCAGGAAAGCCTTTACTGCATCGGGCCGCTCTTTGAGGAATTTCTCCGAGAAGACGAGCACGGTCTGACTCGTGCCCAGGCCTGCGTCGTCGCCCAGGAGCACCGCTCCTTTGGCAAGAGCCGCAGTGACGAGCGGCTCCGGGAGGGTAGCCGCCTCCACTTGGCCTGACAAGAGCATCTGCATGCGCAACCCAATGTTCTTGGCCTCCAGTGTCATGCACGCGTCATCCGGCACCCCCGCGCTCTTGAGAAGTGCCTCCGTCACGTAGTCGATCACGGAATTGGACGACACCGCGACCGGCACCTTTGCCAAGTCGGCGAGCGATCGGTACGCCGCGTCGGGTTTGCCCAGCACCGCGAACATCCGGCGGTCTTTTCGCGTATCGTAGTTCGTGGCAACTATGACAATGTCGCGGCCGTTGCCCTTGAGGACTGTCGGTGTCACAAGATCCGCGAAACACCCTTCAACTTGGCCGGCAGAAAGAGCGATATCCTTCTCCGCTGCCGTGCTGAAAGGCACGATTTCAACCGAGACGCCTTCTTTCGCAAACAGTCCCTTTTCCTGGGCTACATAGAGAGGAAGGGCCTGGAGCACCGGCAGCGCGCCAAATCGAAGGGTCGGCTCATCCTTGGCCGCGGCTCCTGACAGCGCGAATCCTCCCGCGCAGATAATGGCTGCGCCAAGCACAGCGATCGTCCAAAACCGATTGTTCATATTCGTCCTCCCGCAGTTTTTTCTCTCGCCGTGTCCGCCGCATCAAGCCCGGCTCTTGTAGGGGCGACCGGATGGTCGCCCCTACGCATGTTTATCGAATCATGCCAAAATGTAACCATATTTCCGGATACCCATCCATCATTGAAACAGATTCATCGTTCCTCCAATCCGTTTCTGATCAGGTCAAGCGTCGTACGAACCCACCTGTCCAGCGAGTCCGCGTCTCCGCGATAAAGGCCAAGCCCCGGAGCGAGGAATTCCGTGTAATACGCTCGCAGGAGCGTCTCCAGAAGCGAATTGAGGAGGAACGAGATCCGCTCGGTGTCCAGCGACTCTCGTAGCTCACCCCGCCGTTGGGCGGACCGCACGAGGTCCGCCAGGAACCCCTCGCCTTGGCGGCGAAGCTCCGCGATGCGCTCGGACCCAAACGGCGCCTCACCGGACTGAAGCAAGTGGAAATAGATCTTCGCCAGCAGCGGGTGATTGTCGATGAACGCGAATCCGGCACGCATCAGCCATTCAAGGCGCTCGAAAAACGTCAATTCCGCGGTTTCGTCCCGGACGCGTTTCAAGTACCGCTTTACACGAGCAGCGGCCATGTCCACGACCGCGGCGAAGAGGTCCTCTTTCGCGTGGAAATATTGGAACAGGCTGCCTTTACTGATGCCCGCCGCGCGGACAAGGCTGTTCATGGACGCACTGCGGTAGCCCTTTGAGGCGAATTCGTCTACCGCTGCCTGGAAGACCTTTTCCTGTTTTTCGGGGTTAAGGTTCCGGAAGAGCTCGGTGCCGGGAATTGGGTCGTCGTGCATTTCATGCCATTCTGAGGATATTCCGTACCGCCACAGGCAGTTATGACCAAGTGGTCATTCTATCTCAGAAGGCGTAGTTGTTCAAGCGGCTCATATCACGGCCGGCGTCTCGGTGCAGGGAGATTTTGGAAAAACGCCATTAATCAGAAAAAGACTCTCTTCCGGCAGGCGAAGTAGAACGGGGCTCCCCTGTGAGAGCCCCGATTTTTTCGCCAGAGCGCGCGGAAGGACCGCTTCCACGACCGCCGAGGAACTACCGCTTGTGGCAATAAGCGTCACGAATGACCCATTTTCGAAGGTGTTTCGCACGGTTCCTTCCACGATGTTCGTGCCGTATGGTTCAGACGCTTCAGGAATCATTATCACTACGTCTTCGGACCTTATCCCCGCGACCAATGTGGATGTCTCGTTTGCCCCCAGCTTTCCCCCGGACGATGACATCCTCAATGCCGTGCCTAGAGCCTCGCAGTACCCCCATAGAAAGCCGTCCGTGGTCCTTTCCATACGCACATCGAAAAGGTTTCTGATACCCAAAAACCTGGCCACATCAACGCTCGCCGGATGCTCGTAAACGTCCTCTTTTATTCCTTGTTGACGGACTCTTCCCTCAAGGATTATGGTCACGCTATCGCCCAGGAAGAAGGCCTCTTCCAGATCGTGAGTGACCATCAGTATGGCAAGATCGTACCGCCTCTGTAAATCCTTCAGCAGATACCACAGTTCCTTCTTGAGGCTTTCGTGAAGCGCCGAAAGCGGTTCGTCCAAAACCAAGTACTTGCAGCCGGATGCCACCGCTCTCGCGAGGGCGGTCCTCTGGCGCTCTCCACCGCTCAGATTTCGCACGGAACGATCCAGAAGGTCCCTGATCGCTAAAGAATCGATCAGTGCCCTTACGATGCCGTTTTCGATGTCTTGTTTGTCGCCTCGGATTCTCAACGGATAGACGATATTCTCCCTCACAGTCATGTGTGGGAACAATGCCAGATCTTGTGGTACGTAGGAAAGCCCCCGTTGTTCCATCGGAAGGCAGGTGATGTCTTTGCCTTCCAGAAATATCTTCCCCGTCTGTGGAATTCTCAATCCGATGACGGATTCCAGTAGGAGTGTCTTGCCGCTGCCGGTTGGTCCGAGTATCACGTGGCACGACGAAGGGGGCACCATGATGGAGGCGTTCCGCAGAGCGAAGCTTCCCGCCCTCGCCGAAAGGTCCGTAACCTCAAGCATACGAAGCCCCCTTTGAGAGGAAGCGGACGGCATAGAGAATGCTCAGCCCGATAGACACCAGTATAAGAATCAAGACCACGGTCCCCTCGATCTCGGCGCTGGAGAGTCTCATAAATATTGCGATGGGTAGGGTTTCGGTCTTCATGGCCATTGATCCTGCTACGGTAATGGTAGCACCAAATTCCCCCAACGCCTTTGCCCATGACAGGACGGACGCCGCTATAAGACCTCTCCTGCTCAGCGGCAAGGTTACGGTGAAGAAGGCTTTGCTCGGCGAAGCTCCGAGAGTCCTGGCAACCGCCTCAAACCGAACGGGTATTTCGTCCATCGCGGCCTTTATGAGCCTGGTCGATACCCCGCATATAGTTAAGAATTGGGCCAGGACAATGCCATAAAAGGTGAATACGAATTGGGCCCCATGGTCCTGGATCCACAAGCCCAAGGGGTTGTTGAAGAAAATCAATAGCATTGCGCCCAGAGCCGCCGGAGAGACGATCATGGGCAGTTCCAGCATCGTGTCAACTGCCCTTTTCCCTCGAAACTCATAACGGGACAGTGCAAACGCTGCCGGAAGAGCAATGAGCATGGAGAATACGGTGCTGATTGTCGCGGCGCCTAAGCTCAACCGGATAGAGAAGAGGGTCCTATCGGAGAGTAACGTATCCAGTAACTTGTCCCCCTGAAAAAAATAGAAGAGGGATAAGATGAGGAGCGCGTAGAGACCAAAGGTGGCGAAAGAGCAGGCTATGGAAATCTTCCTAAAATTCATAACTTGACTCTAGTTTGCCCCGAACCTGATGGTGCATCATGCAACAGCATTGAGCTATTTCACATCCCGAATTGCAGCCATGAACAAGACTGATACCGTTTTCGTTCCGGGTTTTCATAGATGCTCTCTACCAGAAAGGAGAAGAAGCCACCAGGGGAGCATTCGAATGCAGGAGCTGGACCTTGACCTTGGCTCCTCGTGAAAAGCCGCCCTCCACAGGAGGGACGATCATAAGTCCGTCAGCCAGGACCATGGAACGCAGCGCCCCGGAACTCTGGGTGCCGGTGGATCGTGCCATTGTTTGTCCGTTTTCCTCAAACAAAGCGCATCGCACCAAGTGGAGGCGACCCGGCTCAGAGGGAACGTCTTCGGCAAGGACTGCTTCCATTGTCGGTCTGAACAGCCTTGTGTGCCCCATCATCTTGAGCAACGCGGGTCTGACGAACTGTTCAAAGGAGGTCATGGCAGAGGTGGGGTTCCCCGGCAGGCCGAATACGGGCTTATTCCCGATGGTCCCAAAAACCAAAGGCTTGCCTGGTTTCATGGCAACTTTCCAGAACTTGACGTTGACCCCTACCTGTGAAAGGGAGTCTTGGACGAGATCGTACTTCCCGACGGACACTCCGCCCGAGGTCACGATGACATCAGCCCGCAAGCCCTGATAGAGCCTCTGTTGCTGTTCCTCTCCGTCATCGGAGCACATACCGAGAGAGATGGGGATGCCCCCACATTCAGTTACCTGCGCTGCAAGGCTGTAGCTGTTTGAACACACCACCTTGCCCTCTGTGAGCGGTTCATCCAAATCCACGAGTTCGTCTCCGGTGGACAGGATCGCAACGATTGGACGCTGAAATACGTGAACATATGCATGACCCAAGGTGGCAAGCATACCGACCTCAGGCGGACGAACCACCGTACCTTGGCTCAGTACGAGTTCGCCGGCCTTGACGTCTTCTCCCGCATCTCGTATGTGGGCCCCTTTGGGCGGAGCTGCGAAGATTGCGACGAACTGGTCCTGCAATTCCGTATTTTCGACCATCACCACCGTGTCGGCTCCCGGAGGTATGACTCCACCCGTGGTTATGCGTACCGCTTCTCCAGCGCCGACAGTCTCTCTATAGGGTTTTCCTGCCGGGGACTCCCCAACCAGCCTTAATCGTGCCGGCGTCTGCAAAGTCGTGCCCACCAAATCCTCATGGCGGCACGCGTAGCCGTCCATGGCGGAATTCTTACACATGGGCACATTGCGGCTGGATGTCACGTCTTGGGCCAGCACCCGCCCCAATGCTTCGAGGATGTGAATCCTCTCGGTTCCCAGAACAGGAATCTCTTCAAGAACTTGTCTTTGTGCTTCCCCTATGTCGATCATGAAATCCTCCTGCGTTCAGAAGCCGCCTCCGGCAGCGACGCTCTTTAATGGGGAACTGGAGAGAGGTGGAGCTTGAAGGGAGCTTTGCTCATTCGTTCGTGTACCCCTTTGAGTCATCGGAGTCATTTCTTTATCCACTCCTGGGGAATCACGTACTCACCGCCCACTGGTTTCTTCTCACCGATCCAGGCTGCCGCTTCATCGGCACTCATGAAGTACTGGTATTTCCTGAAGATCTTTTTCCCGTCCTCTGATAAGAGGAAGTCGATAAACTGCTGGGCCAGCGGACGGTTCGAGGTGGACTTCGATATGGCAATGGGGATGTATCCGATACGAATGACTTGGGATTTGTCAAGCGGGATGGTCTCGATTCGCTCCGGGTCCCAATATTGAAAAACCCTCCAACCGATAACCGCATCCGCGGCTTTCAAGGAGATTGCGGTAGCGGTCTTTTCACAGCTCTCCGTGTAGTTGATCAGGTTCTTGCGAAAAGCCTCTTTCTCTTGAGGCGTGAAGAACGATTCGACGAGCTCAACGGCGTACGCCCCGACACATACTCCTTCCGGGTTTGCTATGGCTACCTTGAGACCGGATCGGGTGAGGTCTTTAAGGGCCTTGATGTTTTTCGGGTTTCCCTTCTGAACATTGATTGCCGGAACCAAGTAGACGATATTCTTTTCAGTCTCCGGGAAAATCACACCCTTCTTCTTGGCCACTTCCATGTAATCCGAGGAACCGGGGAAATAGAGGTCTCCTTTCTTACCCAGGATCATTTGGGAAAGCACATAACCCGACCCGCCGAAGACCACGTCAACCTTGATCCCCGTCTTTTCCTCAAACGCTTTCGCCGCTTCCTCCGTGGGCGGCTTACTGGCGGCCCCGGCGAAAACCATCAGGCTATCGGCAGCAAGGCACACCTGCGGACTTGCAAAAAATAACAGGTTCGACACAACGTTTATCAGTACAGCAGCCAAAACCAGTTTCCTGTTCATTCCTTATGCTCCTTTCATTTCGATTTCCCGCCTCAATCGCACGAAGAATGCTGTTCGAACGCTAATTCATCAGTTCATTAGTCGAGGTTTCAGAATAGGCCGGGCGGCTTCACGGATTCCGCTCGCTCATACAACGCTGTGAGCCACGTAACGGCCGCGTCGAGCATTGCGAGGCGAAATCCGAGCGCGAGCCTGTCGGTTGGCGACCGCACGCGGTTGATTCGCTCTTTCAAACGGTCGGCGTTTGCCTCGAAGACGGCCTCTTGTTCTTTCACCAGATGAGCGGCCGTTCCATTCGGTTGCGCTTCGGCGAAATGAAGCTTGGCCAGAAACTCCAGGCGGAGTTGTCTGACACCCTTGACCGGTGATCGGAGCCACTGAAAGAACAGTTCACGTCCGGCGGAGGTGAGGCTAAAGACCTTCTTCGCCGGCCTAGTCTCCTGTCCAACGCGTTCGTGAACCACGAGGCCGTCCGCTTCGAGACGAGCCAGCACGGCATAGATGTGGCTGGTGCGAAGTCGCCAGGTCCCGCCGAGGCGATCGCGCAAGTCACTACAGATCTCGTATCCGTGAGCAGGCCCCAACGAGAGCATTCCGAGGACCGGGAAATCGGCCTGGTTGCGGTCGAGTGGATCGCGGCTGCCATTCACTGTGTGATTATTCACATTGTGAATACTATGTGCCCTTTTCATTATCCACCCCTTGGTATCCTGCGCATCAATCGCTCCCATCGAAAATGTTTGCTTGGGATCTCCGACTGCTGCGGGCATCATCCGCTACCCGCGGTCGTGATCATTAAACGTATATTCTTTGAAGACAAAATGCAAGAGCGATTCGCTCCATGGCCCAACTACTCAATAAATCAGGACAATAGAAGCTGACACAGGTAATCGGCCGGTTTTCCGCAGGCAGGATCATACGCGTGCGAAAGAGAAGTTTGTCGTGGGTGCCTCCGAGGTTACTCGTCGATGTTGCGAAGCAACAAGAGGCCGTGCTCTCTCTCAACAGATACGCCCTGGCATGACTCATGAAGGCCTCTTGCGCCTTCAGCGCTCCGACGTTATACGTCGGAGCCACCCTGTCATCAGATTCGTCAGAACTCTTCACTTCGTGGCCTGGAACCCGTCGCGCCTCCCAGAACCCGAACGCACGCACGACGGGGCTAATCCACCTTGCCTTCACGTGAATCTTGGTCTATTCCTGGATTGGGCTCAACCGATCATCATTTTTCTCTGGGGAGGATGGCGCCATGTTCCTGGTCACTGCCGGCGAAATGAGAGCCTTTGATGCGGCTGCGATAGAGCGGTACGGCATTCCGGGCGTAGTACTTATGGAGAATGCCGGGCGCACCACGTTTAAGATTCTCCAGACGTATCTGGAAGACGATGTGCGATGCGTCAAGGTGGTTGTGGTCGCGGGCCCCGGCAACAACGGAGGAGACGGGTACGTGATCGCGCGCTATCTCATCAATCACGGGGCGGACGTGCAGACGTTTCTGCTCACTCCCCGGGAAAAGATCAAAGGCGACGCGCTTATCAATCTGCAAGTCCTCGAAAAGATGACGTCTCGGATTTTCCCCGTACATGACGAAACGTCACTCGCGCACGCGGCCCGAACCTGGCATGAAGCGGACGTGATTGTGGATGCGATTCTTGGAACAGGACTCACATCGGAAGTACGCTCGCCATTTCGAGAAGCCATCGAATGGATCAACGACGCTCCCGGCCTGAAACTGGCAGTAGATCTCCCTTCGGGACTGGACGCGGACACAGGCCGGATCATGGGCGTTGCGGTTAAGGCCGACCTCACTGCCACATACGGATTCAGGAAACTCGGCAGCGTGCTTCACCCGGGTGTTGAGCTTTGTGGCACGGTCGAGGTGGTGGACATCTCCATCCCCTTGCCGGCAATTGAAGAGAACCCGCCCAAAGCCCGCCTTTATGACCGCCTGAAAGCGCTGCCGCCCGCTCTCCAACGCACCGAGCCCGAAGCCCACAAAGGGACGTTCGGCCACGTCCTGGTTCTCGGCGGATCGCCCGGCAAGTCCGGTGCGCCTGCGATGGCGGCAATGGCCGCTGCAAGGATCGGAGCCGGCCTTGTCACAGTAGGTGTTCCCGCGTCGCTCAATTCCATTCTCGAGGTGAAACTTACCGAAGAGATGACCGAACCTTTGCCCGAGAGCATCCCGGGCTACCTTGGCGAGCAGTCGATAGGGCGGGTGTTGTCGCTGAGTCAGGACAAGGAGTGCATCGTGCTCGGGCCGGGACTCTCCACCAGAGAGGGCGTCGGAGATCTGGTGAGCGCGATTCTGGCAGGGTACTACGGGTGGCTGGTCGTGGATGCGGACGGTCTCAACGCCCTGGTCGGCCGGATGGAAAAGCTGCGGACGGCTCGCGCCAAAGTGGTGCTGACTCCTCATCCCGGAGAAATGGGGCGACTGTATGGTGTTCTATCGAAAGCCGTCCAGGAAGACAGAATCGGGACCGCTCGACGCGTGGCGCAGGAAAACGGCGTCTGGGTTGTGCTCAAAGGGGCTCGCACGATAACTGCTTTTCCCGATGGTCGGATAGTTGTCAACCCAAGCGGCAATCCCTGGATGGCGTCCGGCGGCCAAGGGGATGCCCTGAGCGGGATTCTCGGCGGTCTGCTCGCGCAGGGTATAGCTCCCGAAGAGGCGATCCCACTGGGGGTTTATCTCCACGGCCTCGCGGCAGACATGATTGTCGAGCGTCGGGGACCCGCGCCGGTGCTGGCCACCGACGTGATAGCCGAAATCCCGGCACTGTTAGGTACTTTCAAGACAGCGCAAGCGTATTAAAGTCGCTCATTAGCACTTACTTAGTTTGAGCTGTTTTATTTTGCGGTTTCTGACGGTCTTGCTTGACAAGGCCCTTTCTCTTCGCCATACTCCATCGAAACAATACCCGGAGGCGCGCCCATGAGTTCTTCCGAGCCCCTGCCGTCACTCACACCGGCGATGGAGGACTATCTGGAAGCGATCTATCACCTCGAGAACGAGCGTCGCATCGCGCGCGTGCGCGACATTGCTCGACGTCTCGATGTGAAGATGTCCTCCGTGAGTTCCGCTCTCAAGAGTCTCAGTTCCCGCGGGCTTATCCGGTACGACCCGCACCAGTACATTACACTTACCGACCATGGCATCCAGAAGGCCAAGGAAATTGTTCGGCGACATGAAGTCGTGAAGCGTTTCCTGTCCCGGGTGTTATACGTAGACGATGCGGTGGCGGAAGATAATGCCTGCCGCATGGAACACAGCCTGGACCCGGAAGTAATTGAGAAGCTCGTTACATTCATGGATTTCGTGGAGATGTGTCCTCTGGATCAGACGCGATGGCAGGAAGGCCTCTCCACGTGCTCCCAGGATTGCATCTCATGCCTGGACGCAGCGAAGAAACGGGTCCATGTCCGCGCCAAAGTCCAAAAGGCGGCGGTTGCAGACGGTATGACTTTGGCTGAAGCGGAGCTTGGCGCGCAGGTCATCATCGAGGCAGTCAAGGGAGCCGCGGGAGTTCGGAAGCAGCTTACCTCAAGAGGTCTGGAGCCCGGCGCGATCGTGGAGATCGAAGGTAGGAATGCGGGAAGCGGAGAGGTCCGGCTTTCCATCAAGGGATATCATCTTTCGATCGGGACTTCTGACGCTGCGAAGATCCTGGTTAAGCCGATCTAATTTCAAATCGCTTTCAGGAGCACACTGAAATTCCACCATTCCTCCCGCAATCGCTGATCGAAATAGTTTAAATGGTCCGGGAACGTATATGTGGAGGGACGGGGCGCGTGAACTCGTCAATTGTCTCAAGCTGATCGTTGACTAACCCGGAGGGCTTACTCACACAATTGTTTCCTGAGGACCTATTCAGGGCCCCATCCCTGTCTATATAGACACCGCGCTGAAGATCAGGTTCCTCTTCGGTACTTCCGGAGCGAAGGCAAGAAAGCGTGTGCTTTTTTGCGGCTCATCCGGTATTTGCGTACGTATAGTTGCAGCAGCCCTCGAACCTTTTTGGAAACGGCCCAAGAGCGCGAGGAAAAGAATAGAAGCGGTGGCCATCGACATGTCGCAAGCATACATCCA
>JAIWNO010000269.1 GCA_020216785.1 Desulfomonile sp. | reverse complement strand
CGAGTCCGAGGACGTACTTCTTACAGGCGTGACACACCAAAGCATGCTCGGTAGGTCTGTCTTCGGAATAAAGCAATTCCAGGCTGCCTTGGTCTTCGGTCTCGCACAGCGGGCACTTCGTCCGCATGAACCGCCATTCGTGAGCGCAGAACGAGCACCTCAGGAAGCGGTGTCCTTCTTTCTCCCTCAAGAGGCTAAGCGCCGGCCATGATCCGCACACCGGACAATAGCCCTTGAACCATTGAAGGTCACCTATTCGGGCTTTCAGGAATTCCGCCCGCTTTTCCGCGAAGGGTTTCACCAGCCAGGCAAGCGCAAATTCGAGCATTTCGGGATCGACGTTGGCACTACGAGCCGTTCCCTCCATCGCATTGTAGCGGCCGGCCAAGAGATCGCTCACCGCTGCCGCGGGATCGACGAACTCTTTCACGATCGCTTCCTTCACCGCAAGGAGTGCTTCCGCGACCTTCGGCAAGCCCTTCGCCAGAAAAGGCACGAGCCGTTCAGCCGATGTTTTCAGCTCCCCGGGTGAGACATTGAATTTCTCCTTTTCGAGGAGGGGGACTCCGCGGCCGACTCGCTCAAGGTCGATTGTTTCCGGCTCGGTGCTGACAGAGACCTCCGCTTTGAGACGCGCGCGTTCCACGAGAAAATCGGAAAATGCGTCCACCACATTGGCGACGGACGGCAGATCGTTCTTGATGCGGTCCAAGCTGCGGCGGATCCTCTCAGCGGCTTCGGTAGACGAATACTGGTTCATTGGAAGCGCTCCGAAAAAAAAGCCTCTCCCCGCTGCCGGGGAGAGGCTTTGGGTGCTCAAACCAATACTATCACTTGGCAGATGCGTACTTCCAATACTTTTTCGGATCGTCGGTCACGATATAGATGACCCGAACTTCGTCCGCATCGAGCGCCGAGGCTTTCGGAAACGTCTTCTTAAGCTCTTCGACTCGTTTCTTGGCCGCTGCGAGGATGGCGTCACGCTCTCCGAATTGAATCGCTCCAGTAGGACACGATTTCACGCACGCGGGGATCATGCCGTTGGTGATACGGTCAAAACACATGGTACATTTGGCTAGAACCTTGGTTGTGGGATTCTGCCGCGGGATGTTATATGGGCAACCCTTGAGGGTTTCTTTGAAATCGAGGTCCTTGGTGGCCGGTGTGTAGAGGACCGCTCCGGTCTTCTCGTCCACCACGATTTCGTCCTTTTCCGCGACGGCCATGCAGCCCGGCGACAGGCAGTGGCGGCACGACTCGGAGAAGAAGTACCAGTAGGGCTTGCCGTCGCCGTTCTTTCCTTCGGAGAATCGCACAATCTTATACGTTTGGTCCGAGAGGTCGGACGGGTTTTCGTAACTGCCCGCCTGCTTCGTGTGTGTGCCGGCCAGTCCGTGCCATTGCTTGCAGGCGATCTGACACCCGCGGCAGGCGGTGCACCTGGAGGTGTCGACGAGAATGGATTTTCCCTCAGCCATCTTACGCACCTCCCTTCGCCTTGGTTACGTTGACCATGAACGCCTTGGACTCCGGAATCATGGTGTTTGGATCGCCCACGTTTGGAGTAAGAAGGTTCGAGCTTTCACCGCCGTCCTTCGGGGTTATCCACCCGAAACACCAGGGCATACCGACCTGATGGACTACCAGGTTGCCTAACTTGAACGGACGGAAGCGGGTGGTGACCATTGCCACACAGTCCACTTCTCCTCGAGGCGATGTGACCTTGACCAAGTCGCCGTTTTTGATGCCGCGCATCTGAGCAAGCTCTTCGCTCATTTCCACGAACACCTGAGGCTGGGCCTCCACAAGCCATGACTGCCAACGCGTCATGATACCTGTTTGCCAGTGTTCGGTAACCCGGTACGTGGTGCACACGAATGGGAACCTTGGGTCGCAAGTGAAGTGCTTGTCCATCTCTCCCGCGAAGATCTTGATTGTAGGGTTTATGAACTGTTTGGACATGGCATTCTGGGGCACTGGGCATTCCAGGGGCTCGTAATGCTCTGGGAAGGGCCCGTCGTTGAGACCTGGTCCGTAGATGCTCGCCACGCCGTCCGGTTTCATGATGAACGGGTGCTTGCCTTTTTCCTTGTCCGCGGGTGGGGGCCAAGGCCCGTCGGGCACGTCACCGACCCATGCTTTGCCGTCCCATTTGACGATCGGCCGCTTGGGATCCCACGGTTGACCGTTGAGGTCCGTGGATGCACGGTTGTACAGGATCCGCCGGTTCACCGGCCAGCACCACGACCATTCGGCGAACAATCCCAAGCCGGTCGGGTCGTTCTTGGAGCGTCGGGCCATCATATTCCCTTTGCCCGTGTAGCTCCCGCAATAGATCCAGTTGCCGCACGAGGTGCTGCCGTCGGCTTGCAGGAACGCGAAGGAGGGAACCAGATCACCCTTTTTGAACGGCAGGTCCTTGCCGGTCGGATCTTTGAGAGTAATGTCTTTGAGGAAGTACCCGTTGATCTGCTTGGCTACCTTGTGGGCGTCAAAAACGTGGTCTGTGGCGTAGTCCCACTTCAGATTGAGGATCGGCGCAGGGAACTTGCCGCCGTCTTTCTTGTACAGCTCACGGATCTTCTCCATAAGCTCATACATAATGTCGCCGTCAGGCTTCGCGTCGCCGGGTGGGTCGGCCGCTTTGTAACGCCACTGGGCCCATCGGCCGCTGTTGCTGATGCTCCCCTCCTTCTCGACTGAACATGCGCAGGGCAGCATGAATACTTCAGTCTTGATTTCCTTGGGGTTCATGCCCGGCCCTTTCCAGAACGAGCCGGTTTCATTGTCGAAGATATTGACGTTGACAAGCCAGTCCAGCTTGGCGAGGGCCTTGCGGACCTTGTTCGCGTTTGCACCGCTGCAAGCCGGGTTCTGGCCCCACGCGAAGAAGCCCTTGATCTTGCCGTTGTACATGGCGTCGAACAGGTTTAGCCACGAGCAATTCTGGCCGTCGTCAAGCTTGGGCAACCACCCGTACCCGAACTCGTTCTCCGGAGTGGCGTTGTCGCCGAAGAATGCCTTGAGCAGGCTGGTGGAGTACTTGGGGAAATTCTGCCACCAGTTCGCGGACATGGGGTCCGCAGTCTTGGGCGTTCGCGCCTCATTGTACTTGGTGAACGTCGCCAGTGATGCCGCGGGAGCGCCCAGGTAACCCGGCAGGATGTGGAACAGGAGAGCCTGATCCGTGGACCCTTGGACGTTCGATTCGCCTCGCATGGCATTCACGCCGCCACCCGCCATCCCCATGTTGCCGCAGAGCAGCTGGATAATGGACATTGCGCGGATGTTCTGCACGCCGACGGTGTGCTGAGTCCAACCCATCGCGTACATGATGGTCCCGACTTTGTCCTTGGCCGCGGTCTCGGAGTACATCTCGTAGACCTTGATCAGGTCGGGGATCGGCGTGCCGGTGATTTCGGAAACCTTTTCCGGCGTATAGCGCGAGTAGTGTTTCTTCAGCAGCTGAAAGACACACCGGGGATTCTGGAGCGTCATGTCCTTTTCGGGCATCCCCTTGGCGTCCTTCTTGAGGGCCCACAGTGTCTTGTCATAGCTGCGCTTTTTGGGATCGTATCCTGCGAAGAGTCCGTCGGTGAAATCGTATTTGTCTCCGACGATGAACGGCGCGTTGGTATAGTTAAGCACGTATTCTTTGAAGTACTTATCTTTCTGCAGCATGTAGTTGATCATACCGCCGAGGAAAGCGATGTCGGTTCCCGAGCGGAGAGGCGCATAGAAATCGGCTCTCGCGGCCGTCTGCGTGTAGCGGGGATCCACGCAGATGAGCTTTCCCCCGTTGTCTTTGGCCTTCATGACCCATTTCATGGAAATAGGGTGGTTTGCAGCAGCATTGCTGCCCATGATGAGGATAACATCACTGTTCTTAAGATCGATCCAGTGATTAGTCATTGCGCCACGCCCGAACGACTCTGCCAGAGCCGCGACTGTAGCGCTGTGTCATATGCGTGCCTGGTGCTCGATATATACGAGCCCCAGTGCTCTCATCATTGCCTGGAGCGGCCAGCACTCTTCGTTGTCGAGGGCCGCGCTTCCCACATGGGCAATGGCTTCGAGGCGATTGACCACCTCACCCTTCGCGTTCTTTTCAATAAAGTTTGCATCCCGTGTGGTCTTCACTCTTTTGGCGATCTCGCCCAGCGCCCAGTCCCAGGACTTCTCTTCCCACTTGTCACTGCCTGGAGCCCGGTAGAGAACTTTCTTGAGCCGGTTCGGATTGTTCGCTGTCGTCAAAAACACCGACGCGCCCTTCGCGCACAGGGCCCCCTCGTTGATAGGGTGGTCCGGGTCGCCTTCGATGTTGATGATCCGTCCTTCGTTGGCGTCAGTGGCGCAGATGAGACCGCAGCCCACTGCGCAATAAGGACAGATTGACGTAGAGAGCTTGGCGCTCTTCATCTTGTTGACCTTGACGTCGTCGGCATAGGCCTTGGCAGGACCTAAGTCGATGCCGAGAGCGGACAGCGCCATGCCGGCTCCGACGGCCCCGGACAGGACAAGGAACCCGCGGCGGGTTAACTCCATAGCAGAGCCTCCTTTCTGCTGAAGAAAAAGCGATTAGGGTTCGCGATTGAAGCGACGCTCACAGTTCCCCGATTCGAAAAGCACGATATTAAGTCGGCAGGCGGCGAGTTCATGGGCATTGCACGCACGTACGACGTGCGTCTCTCGAAGAGAGCACGCTCATTGGCAGGCCGGTGCCGGAAGTGAGTAGTGGGCGCAAATAAAGCTTTCACGCCTCATTAATTAATTCTCGGATAGGGATGCTGCTCTGTCAATAGCGATTAATGAACTAGGAAATATAGCTAATTGAAATCACATCATAAAATATGCTAAAGCGACACCAGATATATATGTCTTCTCAGGCATAAGTTATAAATTCTTTATGCATTCACTTGAGATTTTAGCCTCCTTCTCTTTTCATCTTCCGCAACAATACCCCCCACCACGGAACACGTCATCATTGCCGCACACGGGCGCGGAAGATTCCAGAATGGTGCCTCGCACTGTTGACACCCGCACGGAGACCTCTTATATTGCCAGTAAATTCCCCTCGCAGCGCAACGGAGCCATGAGCAAGAGAATATTCGCCGTTGGAGATATTCACGGTTGCTATGACAAACTGGCAGCTCTCATGAAGGTATTGCCGTGGACTAAGGAGAGTGGTGATTTGCTCCTTTTCATCGGTGATTACGTCGACCGAGGGGCACGCTCCCGCGACGTGGTGGAACATCTCGTTAATCTGAAAAAGCAGGGCGGCAATTTCGTGTTCCTCAAAGGCAATCACGAGAAGATGTTGCTGGATTTCTACATCCAACAAAAGGACCAAATGCTTTACGTGGCCAACGGCGGGGCCGAAACCATCGCCAGCTACGTGGAGGGTGCAATCGGACGAAAGGCTTTTGTCCTGCCGGAGGACCACCTCGAATTTCTCCTCTCGCTCAAGCTGTACTACGAGACGGAGGATTACATCTTTGTGCACGCGGGCTTACGCGACGGCATCCCGTTGGAAGAGCAGAGCGAAGAGGATCTTATCTGGATTCGAGAGGAATTTATCTATTCGGTCTACGACTGGAACAAGAGGGTGATCTTCGGCCATACCGCGCTGGAGACCCCGTTTGTTACACCGGGCAAGATCGGTATCGATACCGGCGCGGTGTACGGCAATAAGCTTACCGCCGTCGAACTCCCCGCGATGAAGTTTTACCAGGTATAAAGTCCTCCAAACACAAGCTCTCGAGCTTTTTTATGAGATCGGCGCAGCATGGCCACAGCTATATCTTGCCGATGTGACAAGGGAAAAGGTTATTCACTCATTGAGCTTATGGTCGTCCTCGCTGTGGTGGGTATTGTTCTTGCCATCGCAGTGCCGTTCTATGTCATGTACAAGCGTACCGTGTGCGATGGAACGGCCGAGGCTGATCTGAACAACTTGAAGGTCGCGTTGGCGAACCTTGCCACGGAAATGAGTGAAAATTATTGCACGGTAGTCGGAGCCGACGGCAATCCGGCGCTCAAGACTCCGGCAAACATTGATTGGGACTCCACTGCGATCGCGAGTCTTGTCGGGTATTATGGGTGGGGTGGCACCAGCCGCAAATGCGACGTGAGAGTACGTTTTGTCGCAGCTTCGGGGACTGCCGGCCAACCGGGCTACGTCCCTGCTCTGTTCCAAGCCGCTTCTGCGCTGGGCCGCAGACCTGACGGCGAAAAAAGTGCCAATCGGTGGGTGTACCGGATTCCTGCGGCGGGCGGCCCCTCCCTTGAGCAGATCAAGGCCGATCCGAGTAACTGGCCCGGATATCTTTCCAGGAATGAGCGCAGCATGGGCTGCGGGCCGTAATTTTCGAACTTCCCCATTTGGCTTACAAGAAAGCCGCTTGTCGAATGATCCTCGCCGCGGACAACATCCACGGGCTTAATTCCGTTGTAGCCGACGCTATGCGCAGACTCGATCCGCTGCCGATTCAAGCGTTGGCTCGCCGGTGCGTTGACGCGGGCGCGCACATAATCGATGTGAATCCCGGCCATTTGTCAACTCGGACAGAAGACCGAATGGCTTTTCTTGTGGACGCGATACAAGGGGCGGTCGACATTCCGCTCATGCTTGACAGCCCTAGTGCTCGCATCCTGGCGAGAGGGCTGACGGCGTGCGAGTCTGCCCCGATTCTCAACGCTGTTTGGCTCGACGAGGAGAGGCTCGGCACAGTCCTTGATTTGGCGAGCCAACACCAAACGCGTGTCGTGGCCCTACTTATGGATGCGCGCTCATTTACGCCTCCTACAGTAGAAGAGAAGCTCGCCCTCGCAATCGAGTTACGGGATCGCATGGCAACCGCCGGTATCCCCGCGGACCGCATCATCTTCGACCCGGTGCTGCCGAACCTGAGCTGGGACGACGCTCTCGTCCGCGTGGCCGAGGCGGTGAAGACCGTCCGCCTTCTCTCGAGCGGCGCGATTTTCCAGGAACCTGTAACGACTATGGCAGGATTGTCCAACCTGAGAAGCGGCCTGAGGCGCTTCCATCCATTCCATGTGGAGGAAACATGTCTTGCGCTACTTGCAGGAGCAGGGCTGGATATCGCCCTCGCGGATGTCTTGCAACCGGACTTTGGGCATGTGTTCCGGTCGGTATCTCAAATGGTGTGATACCGGTGTGCTCCATCTCATGGGTTCGGTCGCATGTCTTGGCGGGCTTTGGCGGCACAGCGTCTCCCTGCCGACTGGGCCTCTAAATCCAAAAAGTCATGACAGACAGGAGCCTATCCCGCTGAAGCACCGGAAGTCCGTGATCGCACTTGCAAAAAGGTGTAATAAGTTCCTGCCGCAGATGTGTCCGTGCTTGCAATCCGGTGCGCATTGCGGCACACAGTATCCGGTGACGATCGTTGGGGATGTCATCGAGGGTTCGACCAATGGTATATGCCGTGATCATGGCCGGAGGGAGCGGGACCCGCTTCTGGCCTGCAAGCAGAAGGCGGAAACCTAAACAACTCCTTGCTGTATCCGGCGCCAGGACGATGATTCGGGCGACGGTGGAGCGGATCCTCCCGGTAATCCCGTTCTCTCGGATCATGGCGGTTACCGCGGCTGCACACGCTGATAAGGTCAGGGGCCAACTTCCGGAACTGTCGCCCGGGATGGTCCTTGTTGAGCCCCAGGGCAGGAACACGGCTCCTTGCGTAGCATTGGCCGCATACAAGCTCGTTGGCAAGGACCCGGACGCGGTCATGGCGGTGCTTCCCGCGGACCATCTCATCAAGAAAGAAAAGGAGTTCTACGATGCGCTGGAAAGCGCACTTGAAGTAGCCGCCACCGGAGAGCATCTGTTGACCTTCGGGGTAGTTCCGAACCGGCCCGAGACCGGGTATGGGTACATTGCTCTCGGTGAGCAAGTCCTTGAGATCGGGTCGCGGCCCGTGTACCGGGTGCTCGGCTTCAGAGAAAAACCGGACCCGGCCACGGCACAACGCTATGTTGAGTCAGGTCAATACTTGTGGAACAGCGGTATGTTCGTGTGGAAGGCAACTGCTATTATCGAAGCGATTCGCACCTGTGTTCCTCGGCTAAGTGATGCTATGGAACGGATCGCGGGAGCCCTGAATACCCCCGACGAAGCCGAGGCGATCAAAGCGACGTACGATGAGGTCGATCCCATTTCCATCGACTACGCGGTCATGGAACATGCGCGCAATATTCTTTGCATCCCGATCGACGTTGAATGGAACGATGTGGGAAGCTGGGCGTCGCTCGTGGACGTGTGGGAGCGGGACGAGTGCGGAAACGTGGCCGACGGTGAAGCTGTCCTGATCGACTGCTCGGGTTGCGTGATCTCCACCCCCCAAAAGATGACAGCCTTGATCGGTGTGGACGATCTCATCGTGGTGGACACGCCGGATGCTCTCATGATCTGCCGCAAGGATAAAGCGCAGGAGGTAAGGAAACTCCAGGAGATGCTCAAGACCCGTGGCTACGACCATCTCCTTTAATTTTGGAATTTGGTGACGGGTTGGAAGGAGCGAAGTGGCGCAGACGCCTTTCATGGCTGCGAAAGCCGAACGCTCTTTCTCGCCTTGACGGGCTGCCGGCGGCGGAGAAGCGCTTCGCCGCGACCAGTATGGTAAACGTTTACCGGGCTCCTTAGTGTAGAGATACTCAGAAACATGAACGAGGAAGATTATCGGCCTTGGGGCTACTACCAAGTGTTGACTGACCGGGACGACCACAAGGTGAAGCGTATCGTGGTCTACCCCGGCAAGAGACTTAGCCTCCAGAGACACAAATTCCGCTCGGAACATTGGACTATAGTCAGAGGTGCGCCGCTGGTCGTGCTGGACGACACGGAAGTGCAGCTCAAGCCGGGCGACTTCATTGAAATACCGGCCGGAATCCGGCACCGTATCGCGAATCCCGGCAAGGACCCGGTGGTCTTTATCGAAGTTCAGACAGGCGACTATTTTGGAGAAGACGACATCGAGCGAATCGAGGATGACTTCGACCGGGTAGGTCAGAAGCCGAGATGAGCCCCGAAATCGTACCAGTAGATCGATACCGGCCTTGCCGATATAACGCCACATGGCTCTTTCACGAGGTTCCAGTATTACGCATTCATATGCCCCCCACTGGCGACCGCAATGGGTACTTGCAAGAACTGTAACAGAAGGGCAATAACCGTTTCTGACGTAATCGCATACTATGCAGATTGCATTAGGATATGCCCGGCGACCGACGGCAACCGGCAACCCCGGTGATGACAAAACAGACGCCGTACCCAATAGGCCTTCCTGTCTTGGGAGTATCGCCGTCGTGCTGAATCCCGGCGCCGAAGATCTTCTTGCCCACATGGTTGTTCAACGTGTCGTCCAGGACAGGCTCAATCTCCGTCGCACCCGACAACAGGGTATCCACAATGATCCGAAAGACCTGAACGCCACCTGGTCCGGGGACCATTTGGTCCTCCGGAGGAACCGGCAGACACTGGTGAAGCGCTCCGATTCGTGCAGCCCGCGGTTGAGGATCACCTGACTGATCGCATGGACCCCGACGGTCAAGACCCACCCGCTCATCAACACCCCGAAGTGCCGCAAACTCGGGGCAGTGAAGCAGTCCGCAAAACGCACCTTGTCAATCTGAAACGGCTGTGGCAGATTCCGCTTGCGCATCGGCGTTCCTCCCCAGTTTGTTGCCAAACCGTCTATCGCAGGAACGCCGATGATTTTCAAGGAAATCGGATGCAATATCAGACTATTAATCCAAAGAGGGCAAAACTATAGGACTATAGGAGATACAACATCGACACCTTTGTTCTGTTCATCGAGCAATTGCTCCGTTCCTACAAAGGGACAAAGATTCACCTGGTGGTTGACAATGCACTGTGACACAAGACAAAAGCTATCCGGAAGTGGTTGGAGGAAATCAAAGATCTCATCGAGGTCCATTTCCTTCCCAAGTATGCGCCGAAACTCAACGCTGCGGAGTA
>JAIWNO010000268.1 GCA_020216785.1 Desulfomonile sp. | reverse complement strand
CGCTCACCGGAAGTTCGACCGAGCTGCTGCATTCTGATGAAATCCGCAAAGCGTTCCTTGGGATGTAATGCCGATGCTGCGGATCGACCTCAATTGCGATATGGGAGAAAGCTTCGGCACGTACCGCAAAGGACTGGACGAAGAGGTGATCAAGTTTGTCTCCTCGGCAAATATTGCGTGTGGATGGCACGCGGGCGACCCCCACGTCATGAACCGGACCGTGCAGATGGCCGCGGCACACGGCGTCGGAGTGGGCGCGCATCCGGGCTACCCCGATCTGGAGGGATTCGGCCGCCGGGCGCTCGATTGCACTCGGGACGAGATCCGCAACTATGTGATATACCAAATCGGTGCGCTACAGGCTTTCTGCGCGGCACACAGGGCGAAGATGCGTCATGTGAAGCCGCACGGCAGCCTTTACAATGCGGCCTCCGAAGATCCCGCGGTGGCAGAAGCAATTGCAGAGGGCATCGCGAGTGTGAACCCCGATCTGATTTTCGTCGGGCTTGCCGGCCCGAAAGGGGCTCACATAAAGGCTATTGGAGCGAGATTCGGACTGAAGGTGGCGCTCGAAGCCTTTGCGGATAGGGCGTACACGCCCGATGGAAACCTTGTCTCGCGGAAGCTGCCCGGCGCGGTGCTCACCGACCCCGCTCTCGTGGCGGACCGGGCGGTTGGAATGGCCAAGGAGAGCAAGGTTGTTGCAGTCGACGGCACGGTCATCGACCTGAACGTCCAGACGATCTGTGTTCATGGTGATACTCCTGGAGCAGTTGAGATGGTCAAGCGAATTCGCGGCATTCTGGATCGGGAAGGTGTGGTCGTCCGGCCCATGGAACCGGCACCAAAGGAGTGATAATGTTGGCGCCTCTTTTCGAAACCCCCAAACGACGGCTCGTCGGCGACACAGGTGTGATCGTGGAATTCGGCGACGAGATTGCGCCGGAGATCAACCGCAAGGTTCGGACCATGACCTTCGCGCTGGACCGGGAGCACCCAACTGGTGTGAGGGAAGTGATTCCCACGTACCGATCGCTCATGATCGTTTACGATCCGCTTGAGGTCGATTTGGATCGACTCATGGGGCTGCTGACCGACTTGGAGCAACGGCTCGACGAGACCAAAATGCCGCCTCCGCGGCTGGTGGAAATTCCGGTATGCTACGGCGGAGAGTTCGGCCCGGACATCGAGTTCATCGCCAATACTCACGGGCTTACCGTTGACGACGTCATCCGCATCCATTCGGGGACTGAGTATCAAATCTACATGATGGGCTTTTCGCCAGGTTTTGCTTATCTGGGCGGATTGCCGAAGGCGCTACACACGCCGAGGCTTGAGACGCCCCGTGCTATGGTCCCCGCCGGGTCGGTCGGGATCGCCAACGAACAGACCGGCATGTATCCGCTGGAGAGTCCGGCCGGTTGGCGGATT
This sequence comes from Desulfomonile sp., assembly GCA_020216785.1. Classification (GTDB taxonomy): domain Bacteria; phylum Desulfobacterota; class Desulfomonilia; order Desulfomonilales; family Desulfomonilaceae; genus JAIWNO01. The sequence continues at coordinate 8,569 of JAIWNO010000268.1, read as the reverse complement.
ATCGGCCGCACGCCTTTGAAACTCTTTGACCCTGCGCGCAGCAATCCATTTCTGTATGATGCCGGCGATATGATACGATTCGTAACGATTTCTGCCGAGGAATTCCGGCGGATGGCCGAAGAAGAGAGGCGCTGATGGATATGTTCAGAGTGTTAAGGCCCGGTTCGTTGACGACGGTGCAGGACTTGGGCCGGTACGGGTTCCAACGCTACGGTATTCCGGTGTCGGGCGCTCTGGACAGGTTTGCCTTTTCGGTAGCCAACCTTTTGGTCGGAAATCCGGAAAATGCTGCTGCACTGGAGGTCACTTTCACCGGCCCCAAGCTTGAGGTGCTGTCCGAAGGACTCGTTGCAGTCACCGGCGCAGACGTTCCCGTGGCGGTGAACGGAGAGCCGCAGCGCCTCTGGGAGAGTTTCCCGGTCAAAAAGGGGGACATGATCAGCGTCAGGACCGCACGAGCGGGGGTTCGGGCATACATAGCGGTCGGCGGCGGGATCGACGTGCCCGAGGTCATGGGCAGCCGATCGACGTGCTTGAGAGGCGGGTTCGGCGGGACACTCGGCCGCGCGCTCGTAAGGGGAGATCTTGTGAAGAGATGCCCTCAAATCAAGCCCGGCGTGGTTCGTTCGTTGCCTTCGAGCTTCAAGCCCTCATTTCACAAGGACACTATTCTCCGAGCGGTGCCGGGCCCGCAAGACGATTGGTTCGACAAGGGGATCGACCTTTTCTATTCGGCTGCGTTCACCGTGACCCCCGAAGCGGACAGGACAGGGTATCGGCTCAACGGTCCGACAGTTCCGTTCGCCAAGGGAGTGCCGACGAGCATCATTTCCGAGCCGAGCCTCGCCGGCTCCGTGCAGGTCCCTCCTGACGGCAAACCGATCATCTTGCTGGTTGAGCTGACCGTTGGCGGATACGCGAAGATTGCAACCGTCATTACACCGGACCTTGACCTCGTTGCGCAGGCCCGCCCCGGCGACACGATCAGATTTTCCCGCATCAGCATGGACGAAGCGTTTCTTGCACATCTTGAATACCGCGACACGCTTCAGACGATGCGTCTCATGCTGACGTAAGCCCCCGGCCGCCGGATATGGCAGCGGCCGGCGTCCGTCCATCGGAGGCACATGCGGGTGTTTGCCATGACAAATGTTGATGGCCCAACTTCCACATTCAGGGATCACCTAAGAAGCCTTTGTGAGAAAGCGGACCGCCTTGCAGCCCATACCGCCGCACGGCGGATGACCGAGGAAGTCCGTGAGATGGTCTCTGACATCCACCACCTTGTGAAGGTTTGTGAACGAGAGTGGTCGAAGGCCGTTGAAATCTTTGAAGCTGAGATTCGAGAGCTTAGGCTGGAGAATGAGATGCTGAAAGCAAAAGGCTCGCTCCACGAATCTGTCTTCGAGGATTCTGATGATGGAATAGTGATAACCACGAAGGCGGGAAATTTCCTTGCCGTGAATCAGGGTTTTGTCCACTTGGTCGGCTGCAGGACCAAGCAGGAGGTACTTGCCGGAAAAATTCAGGACTTCTATGCAAATCCCCGCCAACGTGTTCAAATGCGGCGAAAGGTGGATCGGTCCGGAGTCGCGACAAACTTTGAGCTCAAACTCCGTCGGATCGACGGGAGCGAGGTTGATACTCTCCACACCATCAATGTTCGGTTGGACAGGGACGGCAGGGTCAGCGGATATCAGGGGATCATGCGGGACATCACGGAACAAAAGCTTGCCCGAAAGGCACTGCAAGAGGCCAGGGACGAACTCCAAATACGTGTACAGGAGCGCACTGCCGAACTGGCCGAAGCAAATGCCCGCCTCAAAGCTGAGATTGCTGAGAGGGCTCGTGCCCAAGAGGCGCTAATCCTCAGCGAGGAGCGGATAAGAGCGATTTTCGAGGCGGCCACGGAATGCATATTCATTAAGAATCGTTCGTTAAAGTACACACTGGTGAACCCGTACATGGCCAATCTCCTGGAAATGCCCGCAAGCGATATCATCGGCAGGGTCGATGAAGAACTCTTCGGACATGAAGCGGGCCAACACCTCAGACAGGTGGACCAACGAGTGCTCGCAGGGGAAACAATTGAAGAAGAACATACTCGGCCGGTGAAAGGGCTGCCCACAACTTTTTTGGACGTGCGCTCACCTATCCGGGACAGCAAAGGGCAGATCATTGGTATATGCGGGATATCACGGAATATAACGGACAGAAACAGGATCTTTTCTCTCAATGAGGGTATGGCGGACGAATACCTTTCCCCTGCCATGCGGGCCTCACTGGCCAGAGCCAGCGTTGCTGCCAATTCCGATCTCACGGTTCTCATCGAAGGTGAAAGTGGAAGTGGGAAAGACTACCTGGCGCGCTATATCCACAATAATTCGAGGCGCAGCGGCGGCCCGTTTTATGCGATCAATTGTGCTGCTATAACCGAAGGCTTGGCTGAATCCGAACTGTTCGGGCATGAAGCAGGGGCGTACACCGGTGCAATAAGGCGCAAACGAGGACTTGTGGAGTTGGCTGAGGGTGGAACCCTGCTATTGAACGAAATCGGGGAGTTGTCCCCACCGATACAGGCCAAATTGCTCACTTTCCTGGACACATTCTCCTTCACTCGTGTCGGGGGCGAGAAAAATGTAACGGTCAACGTAAGGATTATGGCCGCCACCAATAGAGATTTGAGTCAAGCTGTCTCCAGGGGTGAGTTCCGGCGAGATCTCTTCTTTCGTCTGAACGTGTACCGGATCCGGGTACCGCCTTTGCGTGAAAGGCTTGCAGATATACCGGTGTTGACGCGTCAGATCGTCGGTCAACTGGCCCGAGAGCTGCGGCTTACCGCGGAACTGGACATTCGCCCTGAGGATATGGAAAAACTGATGCAGTATTCCTGGCCGGGAAACGTACGAGAGCTGAAGAACGTTTTGGAACGCTCAGTCATGCTTTCTGAGGGCCCGAGCCTAAGGCTTGATTCCTTGGAGCCGGCAGAGCCGAATGAAATTGAGTCAACCTGGGGGGTGGGATTTCCGCCTTCCTCCTCTATCACTTCTGTGATAGAGAAACTGAGACGCCATTTCATAGATTTGGCGTTGCAACGGACTGACGGCAACAAGTGTGCTGCGGCGCGTATTTTGGGTATTTCCCGGTATGCACTCAAGCGACAGATGAAGGCTTTGAAAATGGAGTGAGCGGGATCCGCCCATACGCGGTTGCCATCTTGGGCGATGTCGCCCATAGATGATTATCATGTGATGTTGGATGATTAATAACATAATTTTCATTTATTGGGCGAAATCGCCCATAAGAGTGCCGAGAATGGAGTGGGTGTGGGCTGAATGCGGTCGTTGCCGGATTTTCTCAACATCCCAGCACGATTAACTTTTTCCTACTTGCTTCACCGGTCGCTCGATCTGGCATGGAGAGTGCAAATTATCTTTGTGGGTGATAGATCACTGCCGGGGACACAACGTCTTCGCAAGCCGCTCGGTTTCAACCGAAACACTGGAGTCGACACGAGCTTTTACCCTCAGCGACGCCTTGTTGGGACGCTCAAACGGACGATGGCGCAGCCCTTTGAGCTGGCACAGCTGCTCAGGACAGTAGCGGCCCCTTTTCTCTGTTTCTTAAGCATCCGGAATGCACGGCCAGGGTGTCATGCATTTATTGATTAACCGGATATCCCAAGAGATCTGACCCAGGAGGTGTAGTATGTTGAAAAAACGATCTTCGGCCTTCGTGTGCGGGTGCTTGATGATCCTATTGCCGATGTTGTTGGCAGCAGGTCCGGCATCTTGCAAGACCGTAGAGCTTACTTACTCAATTTTCTTCCCAGCCACGCACGGCCACTGCATTCTAGCCACCGAGTGGGCTAAGGAAATCGAGAAGCGAACCAACGGAGCGGTCAAGATCAACATGTTTCCCGGCGGTACCCTTACACCTGCCGACCAGTGCTATGACGGGGTCGTCAAAGGGATATCCGACATCGGCATGTCGGTCGTCAGCTACGTCAAGGGGCGGTTTCCTTTGAGCGAGGTGATTGACCTTCCACTGGGCTACAGGGCCGGAAACCAAGCTACCAAGTTGTGTAATGCCTATTTTGAGAAGTTTAAACCAAAAGAATTTGACGACGTGAAAATCATGTACCTGCATGGACACGGTCCGGGAATTGTTAACACAAAGAAGCCGGTCGAAAAACTGGAGGACTTGAAAGGCATGAAGCTTCGATGCACGGGCACCAGCTCCAAGGTAGCTTCCGCCCTCGGCGCAACTCCGGTTGCCATGCCCCAGACAGAAACCTACGACGCTCTTCAGAAAGGGGTGGTGGAAGGCGTGCTCTCGCCCATCGAAGTGCTGAAAGGATGGAAGTTTGCCGAAGTGACCAACTGCACCACCCAGAATTTCGGGTCCTCGTACTCGCTCTTGTTCTTCGTGGCCATGAACAAGAAGAAATGGAACTCCTTGCCCAAGGACGTTCAGGAAACCATTGAGAAGATAAACAAGGAATGGATCGACAAGACGGCCAAACTGTGGGTCGATTTGGACAAGGAGGGGACCGAGTTTGCCCTTGCCAAAGGTCACAAAATAATCCAGTTGTCCAAGGAGGAGGATGCCCGTTGGGCAAAGCTCATGGAGCCCATCTTGGATGAATATGTGAAAAGCACGAAAGCCAAAGGCCTCCCTGGTGACGAAGCACTGAAATTCTGCCAGGAATGGCTGAAAAACAACCCTTGACCTCCTCCCTCTCCGCCTGAATCAGCCGGTACAGCCGATCATCAGGCGGAGTACCCCCAATCATCATGAATACACTTTCAGCAGTCATTAGAGTTCTCTCTCGTGTCATGTACTCCATAGCAGGAGTCGCATTGACGAGCATGGTGTTTCTCACTGTAGCGGATGTTGCCCTGAGAACCCTCAAAAGGCCTATTGTGGGTACCTATGAGCTTGTGGGCCTGCTGGGTGCAGTGGCCATCGGCTTTGCCATTCCGCAAACGTCCAGGGTGCAGGGACATGTAAGAATGGACTTTCTCACGGAAAGACTTCCGACCGGATTGCAGAAGCTCTTCAAGGTCATTACCAGGTTGTTGGCGATAGGGACCTTCATCATCATTGCATGGAATCTGTGGCTCCTGGGAGCTGATTTCAGCAGAATGGGCGAGACTACCCTGACGCTTCAGTTCCCTCTTTATCCAGTGGCGTACGGCATTGCGATATGTTGCTTCATAGAGTGCATAGTCTTATTCCTTGAGATGCTCGGAATAGGAAAACAGGAAACGGAAACATGAGTGTTGCGACGATCAGTATCCTTGCGATTTTGCTCCTTTTCGTGTTTTTCCTCATGGGGCTTGAGATTGGTCTTGCCATGGCCCTTGCGGGTTTCATAGGATTCGCTGCCATTGTGAATGTGGACGCTGCCCTTAACCTGGTAGCCAAGGACGTTTACGGCGTCCTGTCTTCTTACGGATTCACGGTCATACCCCTGTTTGTTCTCATGGGCCAATTGGGCGCGAGCGGCGGAATCGCTCGCAACCTTTATGACTCTGCCTACAAATTCATCGGGCATGTTCCTGGTGGACTGGCAATAGGCACGGTTGCAGCGGCCACCGCGTTCAAGGCTATCTGCGGGTCTTCTCCCGCCACTGCCGCGACATTTGCCACGATTGCCGTCCCGGAAATGGACCGGTACAATTACGATAGAAGGCTTTCATGTGGTACTGTCGCCACGGTAGGCACGCTCGGAATACTTATCCCCCCTAGCGTAGTGCTTATTATTTACGGAGTACTGACGGAAACCTCCATTGGCCGCCTGTTTCTGGCAGGAATAATTCCCGGACTGATGGTGGCATTCTCCTTTGTGGTGACCTTGTTCGGCTGGAGCGTTCTCAATCCCAAACTCGGACCGAAAGGCGAGAGATCGACCTGGAAAGCGCGATTCGCGTCGTTGCCTTCGGTGGTATGGGTTCTTTTGGTTTTCGTGCTGGTGGTTGGAGGGCTTATGCAAGGCTTCTTTACTCCGACCGAGGCGGGAAGCGTGGGTACCTTCGCTGTCTTGGTACTGACTCTTGCGAAGAAGGATATGGACTTAAAGCGCTTTATCAAAGCTGTGAATGATACTCTCCGCATCGGGTGCATGGTTCTCATCCTTCTTGCCGGAGCAACTATTCTCGGCCACTTCTTTGCAGTCACACGAACACCCTATTTGGTTGCGACATGGCTTGAGAGCCTCAATGTAGGTTCCTCGATCGTTATATTTATCATAATAGGCGTTTACCTCATCGGAGGGTCATTTATTGAAGACCTGGCGTTTTTGATTCTGGCCACTCCCATTTTCCTGCCCGTAGTCCTGAAGCTGGGGTACGATCCGGTCTGGTTTGGGATCATTATAAGTGTGGTGACTATGATAGGCGTCATCCTTCCTCCGATGGCCATTAATGCCTTCGTTGTGTCAGGAGTGACCAAGGAGCCGATTTCTACCATCTACAAAGGGATTTACCCGTTCGTCGTTGGAATGTCCATTTGCCTCCTGATTCTGGTCTTTGTACCTGAGATTTCTTTGTGGCTTCCGAGCGTGTTTATGAAATAGCTGTGGATGTCGGTCAGGTTTTTCAGGTCCCGGAAAATTCCTTCTGTGAGGAAAAAATGAATAAAGAAGTCCCGTACTGGAATCCGTATCTGGAAACACTCACGCGAGACGGCCTGGAACGATTACAGCTCAAGAAATTTAAGAAAATTGTCAAGTGGGCCTATGATCACTCTCGGTTTCATCGCACTCTTTACCAAAGCGCAGGCCTGCATCCCGATGATATCAACTCACTGGCAGATGTGCGCAAGGTGCCGAAAGTCGAAAAGGCCATGATGCAGCCGATCCAGCGCAAGGATCTCTTTCCGTACGGTGATGCGTTGTGTGTCGATTTGGAAGAGGTCTGTGTGTTTCGTCAGACCAGTGGAACCACCGGACAGCCGGTCTATCAACCCGATACTTGGCAGGATTGGGAGTGGTGGTCCGACTGTTGGGCCACCTTATTATGGGCGCAGGGTTACCGGCCTTCCGATCGCGTCTTTCTTCCCTTCGGGTACAATGTGTTCGTGGCCTTTTGGGCCGCCCACTATGCCTCGGAAAAGATTGGCTGCGAGACGATCCCAGGGGGTGTGCTCGACACAAAATCCCGTATCCTCAAAATCCAAGAATTGCAAGCCACTGCGCTCCTGGCCACCCCGACGTATATCCTGGGGATGGCCGACACGGCTCGCAATCAACTTCATCTGGATCCTGCCTCTCTGCCGATTACCAAGATAACCTGTGCAGGGGAACCGGGCGCCTTGATTCCCGCCACAAAGAAACGGATAGAAGAGGCATGGGGGGCGAAGGTTTATGACCACGCGGGCGCGACCGAGATAGGAGCCTGGGGATTCGAATGTTCGAGCCAACCCGGCGCACTCCACGTCAACGAGGCCATGTTCCTTGCCGAGGTCGAAGATGTGGAAACAGGCATGCCGGTGACAGAGCCCGGGCAAAGGGGCAAGCTTGTTATCACAGCGTTGGACAGGCTTGCACAACCATGTATTCGGTTCGATTCAAAGGACATCGTTGAGATCGGTGAGGACCGATGTGAATGTGGTCGCACCTATAAGTTGTTCAGGGGAGGGGTTGTCGGACGAGCTGATGACATAACCAAGGTCAAGGGTGTTCTGCTGGCCCCGTCCGCCATCGAAGATGTGGTCCGCTCCATTCAGGGACTTGGCAACGAATACGAGGTGATCGTGGACAAGAAAGGGGATACGGACGACATTACGCTGAAGGTCGAATTGAAAGAAGATCAGGCCGGCGCCCGGCTGGAGGAACTTAAAGCGGAGCTTGCAACTCAGCTTCGTCTCAAAACCAATCTTGGCTACAACCTGGAATTCTTTCCACCAAACAGTTTGCCGCGCTACGAAGTAAAGGCGCGGCGATTCAAGGACTTGAGGAAGAAAGGGATATAGAGGATGGATGGCCGGTATTCGCTTACAGAGATGCGCAAAACTGTTGACAGTCTCGCTGCTCTCGCTCGACAGCTTTACGAAGCTTCAGAGGACTTTCCTGCGGTGAACCGAAACAGCAAACGGATCCTCGCTTCGGTAGAGATGCTCAAGATCAACTTAGAGGAAACGTAGCGGCGCGGATTTCGAGATGGTTTGACAAAAGAGTTCCGCAAAATCGGTACACGGAATCCCTTATCCTATGAGAACTGCCTTCTGTCCGAGGAAAAAATGCTATGGATGCTCAGGCTCTCTTACATGGCAAGAAGCTGCTGGTGGTGGATGACGAATCCGATGTACTGGAAATCTTCAAAGAAGAATTCCCGGAATCCACTGTAGTTACGGCACAAGACTTTGACGGCGCCTTGAAATTGATCAGCGAAGATAGGTTTGACCTCGTGGTTCTCGATATTATGGGGGTAAACGGCTTTGAATTGCTCAAAGCCTGCCGAGCCCGACATCTACCTGCAGCGATGCTCACCGCGCGAGCCATCGATGTGGAGAGCATTAACATGGCTATCAAAGGCGGCGCCGTTTCATTCCTGCCCAAAGAAGA
>JAIWNO010000072.1 GCA_020216785.1 Desulfomonile sp. | reverse complement strand
TCATCTGGAACTTACCAACAGGTGTAATTTCTCGTGCGTCTTTTGTCCCGACGGCCTCATGACACGACCGCGAGGCGTCATGGACGAGGGCCTCGCGCGGAGTGCGCTCGATCAGATAGTGGAACTCGATCTTGCTGAAAAGGTCACCTTTCATGTGATGGGCGAACCGCTTATTCACCCGAAATTCTTCAACATCCTCGATCACGCGCGGGAGCGGCGTCTCGCCGTGGGTCTCACCACCAACGGGGGATTGCTGAAGCAGGAAACGATTCGAAGGATTGCCGAGAACGATCTGCACCAGATCGACATTTCGCTGCAGAGTCCCGACAAGGAGAGCTTCCACGCAACCCGCGGAACTCGCATGGATTTCGACACCTATCGCACTCGCCTGCTCGATTTACTGGCGGCTTGCGCAGGGCGACCCACGCCACCGATTTTCAAGATCCGTATCATGGTAACGCGATTCGCACGCAAGATGCGGCAAGAACTGGGAATTCCCGACTTCATGGGCTCTCGGGAGGCGCTCCATCGAACCGTCGCCGAGTGGGCCGGACTCATCTATGATCGACTGGGGATCGGCGCGGACACGCGGGCTGCGATGTCGGCAAAAGTGCGCAAGCTCGGGATTTATGGTTGGAACGTGATTGAAATCAGCCCCAAGATCTTTATCGAGACCTACGTGCTCACCGACTGGGGCAATGCATTTGCCGCGGAACGTATACTCGAAGCGGGACACGGATATTGCTTCGGAATGAGGGACCACTTCGCGATCCTTTGGTCCGGCGACGTGGTTCTGTGCTGCGTGGATTTCGACGGAAAAACCGCTGTCGGCAATCTTAACGACGCTTCACTCATTGAAATCCTCCGAGGACCCGAACTGGAGCGGATCGTGCGCGGCTTTCGGTACGCAAAGCTCGTGCACCCTCATTGCCGACGATGCCTGGGCAGCTCCACCCGCCTCGGCTCATGGACCAAGCCGGCTTTGTCCATTCTTGGGTTGAAGGTGCTTAAACCGTTTTTTTATCGTCATTCCAAATTGTTTGATTGAATGGGTCTGGAGAAGTGAACATGCTGTTTTGCCCGAAAGAGCGGGCCCCAAGCCAAAAAAAGGGGCTGCGACCGGTGAGCGCGTCCAGGCCTTTGAAGTCCGCCGCCATGAAACGGCTCCCGCACTGGCGTCCCTGCTCCACCATACTGGGGGAGACCGTACAGGACCTTTCCACATCCAGAACGAAAATGCTTACCGGCCGATCAGCTTATACGCGGAACGCTGCTCTATCAAAAGCCCCTGAAATGGGGTGATTCGCCGTTCAGGCCGTTCGCTCGTGGGAATGCTGTCAAGCCGTCCCGAACCCATGCCACGGGCGGGGTGTCTCAGTAGTAAATCGCGAAAGGAAGGCTACCTGAGGGCCGGTCCACACGTCGTGATTGAAAAGGCGAGGCACCGCGTGTGAGTCCGATGGCTCGGTTTATCTTGGAGGCAGTTTTTGATGAGCGCGCTCATGATTGCAGGGTTCGTGATGATTGGTACGCTCCTCTGTTCGTTTATCCCTTTAGTCCATTCACAAGAGACTGAGCAAGCCGCCACTTTAGACAAGAAAGTGCGGGCGTTTCTCGCCGGTCACCGAGGTCAATGGCACGATTGGAACGTTCCGGAAGTCGACGGCAAACTGCTCTATGACATCATCGTCAAGAATGGCTATACGAGGGCTCTTGAAATCGGTACTTCCACCGGGCATTCTACAATCTGGATTGCCTGGGCCCTCAGCAAAACCGACGGGAAACTGATAACGGTCGAAATTGATGAGTCGCGGTACAAAACAGCGCTGGAAAATTTCAGGAAAGCCGGACTTACCGAGTACATCGACGCGCGACTCGCCGATGCGCACGAACTCGTCCCGAAATTGAAGGGACCCCTCCACTTTGTATTCTCAGACGCGGACAAAGATTGGTACAAGAATTACTTCGACGCGGTCGCTCCGAAGCTGGTCGTTGGAGGCTGCTACGTCACGCATAATGTCTCAGACCGTAGACATAACCTCTTAGGATTACAGAGTTATGTCGAATATGTCAAAGGTCTCAGGAACTTCGACACAACCTTTAACGACAACGGCGCCGGTGTTGCCGTCAGCTACAAGAAATCTGAAAAATAGGCACCCGGGAAAAAACGTTCAACCGCTCAACACCAGTTTTGCACAGAGGGATCCTCGGTCACGGCGTCGCGGGCTCGAGTTCCTCTATGGTGTGTTCCATCAAATCCACAGCATCCGAAAGGGTTTCGGCATCGAAAGCGAACTTTGCGCCCGCGGCGGCGTAAAGCTCCGGGAGTCCCACCGTTCCGCCGAGCGAAAGTGCTTTGAGATATGCACCTACCGCCCCGTACGGGTCCCGCTTCGAGTTTGCCCAAACCTGCACCGCGCCGAGCTGTGCCAGGCCGTATTCAACGTAATAGAACGGAATGGTGAGAATGTGGAGCTGACGTTGCCAGCGGGTTCTCATAATGTCCTCAAGCCCCGCCCAATCGATCCAGGGGACAAACCGGCGATATAATTCCGCCCAATACCGCTCGCACACTTCGGAGTCTATCGACTCCGACGGATGCTCGTACACCCAGTGCTGAAACGCGTCGACAGCGGCCATGTACGGCCAAAATTGAATGCTTCGGCTGAGGTGTTCCACGACAGCCCGGGCCGCGTCCGGTTTCGAATAAAAGCCTCCTGCCTCTTTGGCAAGGTATGGGGCAGCGAGAAGCTCCATCGCCATAGAGGCGACCTCAGAGAATTCCATCGCCACTTCCCGCTGGTGGTAAAAGGGCAGCCGGCTTTTCTCGAAGGTGTGGAAGCAATGGCCGGACTCGTGGAGAAGCGTCTGGACGTCATCGTGGATTCCCACCGCGTTCATAAAAACAAACGGACGCTTTGCAGCAGGGAAGTCGGTGCAGTACCCGCCCGGTGCTTTGTTTTTGCGATTCTCGAGATCGAGAAGGCCTTCGCTGGCCATCGTGTCAAAGTACGCTCCCACTTGAGGATGCAACCGGTGAAAGATTGCCGATGCGCCTTGGATAAGCTCCGACGCCTCCCGGAAAGGCTTGAGCGCGGGACGGCCACGCTGGTCTACGTCAAGGTCCCAAGGCCGAAGGGACGGAAGGCCCAGCGCGATCCGTCGCCGCTCCGCGACGCGTTGAGCTGCGGGTACCACCACCTTTTCGATGGCACGATGGAACCGTTTGCAATCATCCGGTGTGTAGTCAAAGCGGTGGAACTCCAGCCACCGATATGAGCGGTAATCGCTGAATCCGGCGTTTGTCGCGATGGTGAGTCGAAGGTCCATGAATTTCCGCCACAGATCTCCTATGGCGTCTCGGTCCCGATATTGACGTTCTGCGGCAATGCGCCATGCCTTCTCCCGGCGGTCGCGATCGATCTCCTGATACACAGGACGCAATTGCGCTACGGTAATCTCTTTTCCTTCCCACTCGACGGTCTGGCTGCCCATGATCTTATCGTATTGGCTGCTCAGTTTGTGCTCCTCAGCCTTCAGCAGGAGGTTGGCCTCACGGAAAAGGTCTGCGTCGACACGCATCTTCTTCAACGGTATTTCGAACCCCGCGGGAACTACATCCACGCTGAGAAGCTTTTGTCTCAGTCTTTGCTCGGCGGCCTCAGCAGGAGGATAGACATTGTCCAGGAAACGGTGGTAGCGCTTTTCAGCCGCACTGTCAGCCGTGTTCACTGTGACCGCCACGTACAGACGGCTGGCCAGTTCTCCCACAAGCTCGCTAAGGCGTGTCCAATGGTTAAGGAATTCAGTAACCGAGTCTGGGGCCGGCGATCGGGCAGCGAGGTCGGCATAATAGGGTTGAAGGTCTTCCCATGTCCAATCAAGGATCGAGGAGGCGTTTTCCGGCAATGTCGCGAACATGGCGGACTCCTGTATGAGGCAGGATCAACGAAAGCGCCGATTATGATAGCGGGCACCAGCGCCGTTTGCAACCAAGACAGCTTGAATCACTTGTTTGAGTGAGTCAGGCTTTTCACGCCCGTCCAAAAATATGATGATTACGATTGACAAGAGAGAAGAATAAGGTAATGTTTGAGGAAATTGGCCCTTTCCCCCAAGGTTCTTCCCAATGCCTTTGCCCTTCACCCGCAAGGAGTTCTTGTATGCGCTATACGAGGAGTATTTCAGGCAGTACGAAGGATTCATCCTCGTAAAGATCCTCAAAATTCTGGACCATAGAATCAGCACGCGATACTTCCCGAGCATCGACATTCTGGCCCGACAGGATTTCATGGAGGATCAGAACGTTTTTTTCGGAGTCTGCCCGAGAGAGAGTATGAAGCCGAGACCCGACACGGTGTACCGATTGCCGGCACTGTGGGCAGCGCTCGATTTCAGCGCGGAAGGGCACTCGGGACGTGAGTCCTATTTCAAACTGCTTTCTCAAGCAGCGCTTTCGGTGAGACGTTTTCCCCATCCTCCGTCAATCATTGTAGAATCCGGATGGGGACTACATCTTTACTGGCTTATGAGGGACTTTTCGACACCGATTGAGGCCCGGCGGGCAGAACGTTTGCTTCGAGGAATCAATAATTACTTCCACTGCACAGGCCCAATCAGTATTGAGTCGACGCTTCGTCTGCCCGGAACCGTCAATAGCAAGCTTCCTAGCGAGCCTGCGCCGTGTCGGGTCAAATACCTCAATCCGGAATTCCGTTACAGTATTCAAGACTTTGAGCAGTTGGACGCACGCTTCATAGGCACAGCCAATGCGACGCAAGCCGCGGTCATGAGTGACGAGCAGGTGGCGGCGGTGACAGCGGCTGTCGAGCCGATCGATCAGGCCACGACCGAAGTTCTCTCGAACGCGATGGATCAATCCATCGAGGTGCTCGACGAGTTTTCGCCGGAGGAATTTGCGGACCGGGTTGCAGATAGGCTGCTCCAGCGCCTCAAAGCAGAACTGGTGGACGAGATAGTGGAAAAACTGGCTGCGCGATTGGGATTGCCCGGGTCATATGGGTGAGTTCGGGAAGCTCCCAAACCAAGGGCATATCGCGAATGCCGGACCGCAGACCAAATCCCGGAATTCCCTCGATCGCTCACGCCGCGATGTGCATAACAACAAACGATGTTGATTTCAGCCGCTTGTACATGATATACTGAAATTAAAGCAAATTGGCACAGTCGGCCCATCTTGAATCAGCTTCAGATAGACTCCCAGGGAGCAGGCCTCACTACCGAGCCCACACGAGGGCCTTGCCCCGAAGGGTCGATCTCGAGGACCAATCGCGCTCGACAACGCGAGTATTTGGATACAGTGAGCACATGGTGGGTGACCCCGTGCCGGTTGCAGATCGATTTCACCCTTAAAAGGGGAAAGCCAACTCCGTCCCCGGCCGCTGACATGCGGAGGGAGCTGGCGTGTCGGCAGCTCGGGGGAGGTAAGACGCAGTGAATCACAACGGATCGGCCTTTGAGCCGACGCAATCGAAGGACGTTGATGCCGAAAATATTTCGGAGGTTCTCGACTTCTCCAGTTTCGACCTGGCCACAACAATCCGCTTGATCGTTCAGAGCGCCGAATCGAGAAGAATTGACGTCAGGAAAGGCCGTCGGCAAGGATCGATCTTCATTCGCAGCGGAGAAATCTACCACGTGGTCACTCGCGATAAAGCAGGTGACGAAGCCTTTTTCGATATTTTGTCATGGAAAGATGCGGATCACCGGGATGTATCGCAGCAAGAGACACCCGAGGTCAACCTCCGTATATCTACAGGTGTCCTTCTGGACCTGTTGCAGAAAAGGCCTTAGTGCGAGAACATCTGCGCGGCTATCCGCCTGGCCCCCCCCTGGAGTGGGAGTCTAAAGCCTATGCGCTGCCAGAGAAGTGATTTTGACGGTCACCCGGCCGCTTTACACTCTCGGTCGCGCGTCAACGGAAGGAGAGTCTGCCGTTGCAGGGAAAGATCCTCGTCATAGAGCAACAGCCGCTCGTTGCCGAGGCGATACGGCAGTACCTCACCGAAATCGGTCCGCAGTACGTCGTAGTGTCGGCGGAGTCGGTCTCTCAGGGCATGGATGTGATTCGCAGAGACGTCGTCGACCTCGTGGTCTCGGAACATCAGGGTCCGGGTGGAGTGGACGGCCTCGAAGTCCTTGCACTCCTCAAGAATGCGGATGCGCCCGTCCGAGTAGTTCTGTGCGCGGAACCGGAACTCGAGAGCGACCGAATCAGGGCTCTCTCATGGGGTTGCACGGTATTCCTGATCAAACCGTGTCCCGCAGGCAAACTTTGTGAGCTGATTTTCAACATGCTCCAGCCGGAGCGAGGGTACAGCGGACGAATCGTCGGTATGAAACTGGCCGACATCATCGAAATGCTGTGCTTCAGGCGTGAGAGCACCCTGCTCACGGTGCTGAATGAGAATGGCCCCGCAACTCTCTATGTTCATGAGGGCCAGATCATCCACGCTGAGTGCCAGGACCTCTCCGGGGTAGAGGCGGTCTACCAGATACTGGAAATGGAAGAGGGGCGGTTCGTCTCTCAGGTTGTGCTCGACGTGCCGGGCCGTACGGTCTTCATGGACTGGCAGAGCCTGTTGATGGAAGGACTGAGGCAGAAAGATGAAATTCGCCACGCATTGAGTCCGGAAGACGATGAATCCACCGGGACAATACTGGCAGCCCCGATTCCTCGTGTTTCGGAGGCCGCGCCTACCGAGGCTGTGGAGTCCGAATCCAGGCTCAAGGTAATGGTCGTCGACGATTCCCGCTTCATCAGGAGGATAGTTCAAGAGATCATCCAGACCGATCCTGGACTCGTCGTCGCAGGATACGCAGCAGACGGGCGTGAAGCACTTACCAAGCTCGGAGAAATACATCCCGATGTAGTGCTCCTGGACTGGGACATGCCCGTGATGATGGGAAGCACGACATTGATGCACATCATGATTCGCACACCATGTCCCGTTATCGTCCTAAGCGGGTTCGTGGGCGGCGTAGGGAGAAGCCCCTTCGATCTGCTGGGCCTCGGGGCCGTGGATTTTCTTCGTAAACCTCAGGCAAGCTGGCGAAAGGGCGGTAAGGCCGACGATATGCTGCGCAGGATTCGGGAGGCGTGCCGGTTGAAGTATGATCGAATCCGCCGAATGAAAGTCTTGCCCGCGATACGAAAGCCGGCGGCACACACCGGCAACGCACGGCCTGCGAGACATCTGACGATCATAAATTCCTCGGTGGGCTCCGGTGGAGACCTGATGCGGATCATACCCGCCTTGGCGGAAGGCCTCCCTTCTGCATTTGTGGTGATCCATGACATGCAGATCGAGGCCCTCAGCGCGTTCATTGAATATCTCGATGCGCGCAGCGGAATTCCGGTCCGTGCGATAGAGAGCGGGATTCCGCTTGTAGAAGGCATTTGTTACGTTCATCCTGCCGCCGTCCCGTTGGAGATATCGGTGGAAGGAGGGACTCCCACGGCGGTTTTCTGCAAGAATGGACCGCCGGCTGGTGTTTTCGATCGGTTCACCGCTTCGGCGACGAACGTCTTTGGGAGGGACGTGGCAGCTGCGCTGCTTTCCGCAGCTCAAGGCGAAGGGCTTGTTGCCCTAAAGTCCGTGAAGGACGCCGGCGGTACGACCGTGGTTCTGGATCCCGCAGTGAACGTCGGGCCGGCAATGGCCGAAGCTGCGACCAGAGAAGGGCTCGTTGACCACGTGAGCTCAGCGGACGGCTTGGCCGCGCTGCTTCAGAATCTACTATCGCGCCGAGATGAGTCGCTTGTTTCACAGGGCGACTCGGGATCACGATAATATTCCACCGTATTCGGCCCCAGGCCGGCGGTGAACAGAAATCATGCAGCGAATGGAGAGCTTGCCATGAACGCCACGGAGCGCAGAACCAAAGGAACGGCAGCTGAAGCGCCCCAGCAGGTTCAGATGATAAGTTTCACCATCGGCTCGGAGCAGTTTGCCGTTGAAATTCTCACCGTACAGGAAATCATCATGATGTCCGACATCACTGAGATTCCCAGCGCTCCCGATTTCGTCGAAGGTGTGATCAACTTCAGGGGTAACATCATCCCGGTTCTGGACCTGAGGAAGCGACTGCGTCTCCGTGCCGGCGGAAAAACGGACCGGTCAAAACCCGGAACGCGCATCCTGGTGGTGGAAATCGACGGCAACGTGACGGGATTCATTGTGGACAGCGTCTCCAAGGTCCTGACGGTTCCCGCGACGCGAATCCTGCCGCCGCCCGATATTATTGTGGCGGGGGTCCAAAGCCATTACTTCAGCGGTGTTGTACATCTCGACGATTCGATTCTGGTGATTCTCGACTTCAGGAAGATTTTGTCACCTGAAGAGCGCGGAATGCTCGACCAGGTTCCCGCGGCGGTCGCCGAGGGTCCTGTGAAAACGGTGAAATAGTCGAAGCAAAGACGGAACCCGTCGAGGCTGTCCGGCGTTGGATAAGTTCGAAGTCGACGGGAAGAGCGCAGCTGAGCACAGGGCTGTTGTGAAGTAACTGTAGCGATGTGAGGAGGACAAGCCATGAATCATATGGAGAAGGCCGGAAAAGGGCTGTTCCGGACGACTTTGAGGATGAAGCTGCTCACCGCGTTCATACTCGTCGTTTTGGTGCCGATGGCCATCGTGGCCGGAATGACCTACAAGGAACTCACGCAGGCAGCCGAAAAGTCGGCGATTGATGAAATGAAGACCGTTGCGCGACTCGCCGGGGAACTCATTGGCGACCACATGAACCAGCGATGTTCCGACGGTTTGGCCTGGGCCGAGTTCAGTGTCTTGAGACAGGCGGTGGCGCTCAGTGAGCTACGAGGGGAAGGAAACGCGCTGCTGCAGCATCTCACAAAGATATATCCGAGTTACATGACCGCGATAATCCTCGATGCCAATGGCATCGTGATTATGGCCGACCGGCCTGAGCTCATCGGAACGAGCCGGGCGGATTCCGATGAGTTCAAAGGGGCAAAGACCGGCAGACAGTTTGTCGGGGACGCCCACATCTCGGCCTTTGTGAAGAAGATCGATCCGCAGAGCACCGGCTGGACCCTCGCCATCGCAACTCCCATCATAGAGGCGGGCGACGTGGTCGGTGCGCTGGCAACATACCTTAAGTACGAAGACGTTGAACAACTTCTCAAGCCCATAGCAATCCACACGACCGGCTACGTGTTCGTGGCGAATAGTAAGAACCAGCAGATTATCCACCCGGAAAGGGACCAGGTCTTTCTCGACATTGCCGGTCCGAAAGTGAACCAGCCCGATTTTGCCGCTGCTTTGGAAAATCGCGCCGATCACCACACGTACCGGTACGTCAAGCCCGACACGCAGCAGCCGGCAAATCGATTCGTTTACATGTACTATATGGGGCCGGTAGGCAATTTCCCCGGCCTTGGATGGCGGGTCGTCGCCGGTGCTGACAAGGAGGAGCTTGAACAGCATATTGCTGCTGTCGTCAAGACGAACACTTACTTCAGTGTGGCCCTTCTTGCGGTTGTTCTACTGATTGCTTACGTAATCGCTACAAGAATTTCGCGTCCAATTACCGCGATGACTTCAGCGATTACCGAAGTCGGTGAGAAGCTCGACCTCACAATTACTGCCCCGGTCATGACCAGAGATGAGACCGGCGAGGCTGCATTGGCGCTCAATGCTACGCTTGAGCGGCTCAGAGGAGCGATCGGAGAGGTCCTCGCTCTTGTCGCGCGAATCCATCAATCCGCGACGGACGTCGACGAAATTACCTCGCGGATCGTTGTGAATGCTACTGCACAAGCCGAACGCGCCGGTAACATTCTTGAGCGGGTGGGCCAGATGGGCGGAACCGCGCAGGAAGTCTCGGCAAACGCGACAGCCGCGCTTCAGACCGCGGAAGAAACAGCCGAGCACGTCCGAAGCGTTGCGGAGCGCCTCCAAGAAATGACCAAGCTGTCGCAGGAACAGGACGCTCGTTCCCTTGAGGGCGAAAACATCGT
>JAIWNO010000071.1 GCA_020216785.1 Desulfomonile sp. | reverse complement strand
TGACGCAATGGGCGAAACCGCGCGGACGGTTTCCGGAAAGGCCAGTGAGCAGTCCGAGGGCGCCGCGAACGCTCTCGAGGCGGTGAACCGTGTGGCCCGTGACATTGAGCAGATGGCCGCGAGCGCTGCAGAGGCTGCGCGGCAGTCTGAATTAACGGATCAGTACGCGCGGGAAGGCGGGCAGGCGGTCGAAAAGGTGGTCCAGGGTATGAGGGCCATCGCAGAAAGCTCTGAGCAGATCAACGAAATCATGGGGGTCATTTCGTCCATTGCCGAACAAACGAACCTTCTCGCGCTCAATGCGGCAATCGAAGCCGCCAGGGCCGGCGAGCACGGGCGAGGGTTCGCGGTCGTCGCCGACGAAGTGCGTAAGCTCGCCGAACGGACGGCCGAGTCCACTAACGAGATCGCGGACCTCATTAAGGAAAGTAACCGCAGAGTGGAAGAAGGGGAGCGCCTTTCAGCGGCCAGTCGCGAAGCGCTTCTCCAGATTCAGGACGCGGTCGCGCGAACCAATGGCCTTATCGCCAGCATCTCACAGGGAACCCAGCGCCAGACTGAGGACGCTCGGGCGGTCCAACAGGCTATGGAATCCGTTACTCGAGGTTCCCAGGAGATCCTCGGACTCACAGCAGAGCAGGCCCGACGAAGGGAACGCGCTGCGGGCATCATGAACGAAATCCGTGCCATGAGCCGCAATTTCGTGCAGGAAACCGGAAAGGACGCGGAGGAATCACTCCAGGTGGCCGAAAAGATGAGGACGGTTACCGAGGGGGCGCTCAACATTACAAAGATGACCGCACTGCAAGGCGAACGCGTCCAGGTGTTGAACCAGATCCTCAACGAAATGGCGGAAGTCGCACGGCGCAACGCCGAAGGCGCAGGAGGCGCATCCCAAAGAACGCAGGAACTTAGCCGGATGGCTGACAATCTCACCGAAGCGGTTTCGGTGTTCAAGATCTAGGATCGTACTTGTACGAACGCGTCCGCGGCGGCGCGGTAGGAGATCGATGAGAATGAGAGTGCTTGTGGTTGATGATTCGAGTTTCATGAGAAAGCGCATCATCGCGGAACTTACGTCGCAAGGCCATTCCATAGCCGGCGAGGCACGGAGCGGCGAAGAGGCGATCGAGCTATACCGATCGCTCTCGCCTGACCTGGTCACTATGGATATCACTATGAGGGACAAAGACGGAATCACTGCTGCGCGGGAAATTCTGCAGGAGCATCCCAAGGCGAAGATCGTCTTTCTTACCATACTCAAGGATGAGAAATACAAAGAGGAAGCTGACAGGCTGGGCGCAGTAGGCTTTCTCAACAAGTCCGACCCGGTATCGTTGGCAGAAGCCATCGAGAAGATCTCCGGCACGAAGTAACAACATGGGGCGTGAAACGGCTCTCAACATATCGTGGTCGGGAGAAAAGACGACAGCAGGTTGCCATAGTCTACCGCCGCAGGAGCCCCCTCCATCGACGGAGTGGACAGTCTCCCGAAAAGTGCTCCTACTGGTGACCGGCTTGTTGGCGGTTCTGGCAATCGCGATCAACGTGATTTGTGTGGTTAGCGTGGTCGAATGGGATATCAATGCCGAACGACGCGTGGTCGCTTACAGTGAGCGCGAGCCACAACAACCGCGAGACGCTGTCATGGAAAAGGGTATGGAAGACGATCCTCTGCAGCGGACTTTCAAGATCGGACAGCTCAGGGACAGGCTTCTTATCCTTTTGGGCCTCACTGTAGCTTGTTGTGGGTGCATTTTGTACCTGATTCTGTGGCGGGTCCTTCCTCCTATCCGATCGATCAGTAGGGGGGCAAGAGAGATTGCTGCCGGCCGCCTCGATGTGAGCGTGCCGAGCCAGGGAAAGGATGAGATCGCCGCGCTCGGCAGGGCGGTCAACGAGATCGCTGCAAACTATCAAGAAGTGCTCCTTCTGACCGGAACGCACGCGGGGACTTGTTTGAGCGCTGCTGAGACAATGGAACAAATGCTGAAGGACGGAAACGGCCATGACGCGGCGGACCTTACACGTCAGGTTGCTCTCGTAAAAGGAGAGTTGGCCTCCATAGTGGATGTGGTACACGGCTTTCGGTTCTACGATGCATATTTCAACGGTAAGGAGGTCGTGCGTTCCGGCCCGCATAAGGGGAATGAGCCATGATCGATACAGAAATCCTGCAGGACTACATCAGCGAGGCACGGGAACTGCTGGAGGAAATGGAGGCGAGCCTCATCAGTCTCGAAAAAGAGGGGAGCACGCCTGAGCTGCTCAATACCGTGTTTCGATGCGTTCACTGCATAAAAGGCTCCGCGGAGTACGTCGGCCTGGAACGCTCAGGAGCACTGGCACATACGGTGGAGAGCCTGCTTGACCGTCTCCGAGAGGGGGTCCTGCCCCTGCGTCCGCCCATTGTGGAACTGCTGTTTCGGGTGAAGGACGTGATCGCCCTGTTGGTGGAGGAGCTGGCCGCTGATCAGCAAGAGAAGTCCGAGATCACCGCGTTGATGAATGAGCTTGGGCAAATGCTCGCGATGCCGGAAGGGGAAGTCGGAGCGGAGCCCATACCATTTATCGCCGAAGAAGACCTGACGCCCATCGAAGAAGAACGCGCGCCGGCTCAGGAGCTACAACCTGAGGAACCCCCATTCTTGTCGCAATACGTGCCGGAGGAAGAACTTCCCACAACAGAGATGGATTTCCCCACAGACGAAGCGGTAGAGCAAATTCTGGAGGCGGAGGGGCCCTCGGAGCTTCAGCCCCTGACGGAGCCGTCGGTGGAGGAGGTCCCGACCGTCGAGGCAGCGACGCCGACCCCCACCGAAGAAATGGAAACCGGGGCAACTCTGGAGGAAATGATTCCTCACACGCTCAACCTCGGTCTGTACCTTGACGATCTTGAGGATGGCCTCAGCCTTGGCAATGTACGCACTGCCATGCTGGACACCATCCGCGGGCTGAAAAAATCCGCCCGAATTGCTGGAGTGCCTGCAGCGGTCCGACCTTTGGAGCAGCTTGAAGACCGAATCCTTGCAGTAAAGCGGGTGGAAGCCAGACTTCCCTTGGATTACGTGAAAGAGCTGCGATCTTATCTGCGGGAACTCCATTCGTTCTTTCCGCCTGATACCTTCCCCAGCGAAGAGCCTACCCTGCCGGAACCGGAGGTCACCCCTACGGAAGAAGTTTCGCCTATGCCTGCGGCCTTTCTTGGGGAACTCGAAGGAATTCCGGGCATGGACGCGATGCTCGGGCACGCTCTGTACGAGGCCGGTTTCACAAGCATGGATCAGCTTGCCGCAGCGAGCGAGTCACTCCTTATGACAGTGCCCGGCATGAAGCGGCCGGTTGCCAAGGCAATCCTCAGAGCTGCTCGAAATCGGCCCCCCGCGCAGAAAGAAATAGTTGCGACGCGCAAACCCGGCGAACGGTCGCTTCTCGCTGACGTGGACGAGCAGTTGCTCAAGGAGTTTGAACAGGTCTTTCCCGAAGAGGCGGTTGTGGCACCTTCCGAGCGTGCGACCGTGGAACAGGCGTTTGCGAGCGCAGAACGCCGCGGGGGACTCCTTGCGCAGCTCGATTCGATCGCAGAGGAAGCGGACAGGGAAATCCTCGAAATCTTTTTGTCTTTTGGATGGGAGATTTCCGAGAAGCTCCGCCCGGTTGTGGACCGGATCAGACGGGGCACGGTCACCAGAGAGGACCTGGACGTGTGCGCTGAGGCCCTGAGGGCCATGCGCTCATCGTCGTCGTACATGGATTACCAGAAGCTCGCGGCCTTTCTGGAAGAATGGTACGAGAAAACCCTCTGGGCTTCGGAGATGTTGGATTCCCTTGTTCCGGATGAGCTTGATTTTATAGAAGAGAATGCCTCGGAATTTCAGGCCTTCCTCCGTGGAGTGGAGCAGGCTTTGCAGCCTGCGGCTGCCGCGCCTGAAACGCGTGTCGAGCCCGTCAGAGAACCGTCTGCAGTGAAGGTGAAGCCGGCTGAGGCTCGTCCGAGGCCTACTCCTCCTCCCGTGCGTGAAGCCCCACTGCGAGTTGAGCCTCGGCGTGCCCAACCGATTTCTCCGCCCGGGCCTTCTATTCGGCGGCCCGAAGCCGTGCCGCGACCCGCAGCAACCCCGCCCGCGATGGCAATAGAGCCTCCACGTGCAGCAGAAATACCGAAAGTGGGGCCCCTGCCTGTGCAACATCCTCCCGTGCGTGAAGCTGAAGACATGCGATCAGCTAGGCTCGAGGAGGCACCCGAGGAAGCCACCTTGCGCGATTTGGGGCAGGACAGCCCGATCGTCCGCACCATGCGGGTGGAAGCGACGAAAGTGGATTTGCTCCTCAACCAGGTGGGCGAGCTTGTGGTAAACCGGTCGTACGTCGAGCAATTGTCGTTGGAGCTAAAGAACTTTCAGCGCGGACTCGCGTCGGTAAAACAGGTCGGCAAGAAAGAAATCCAGGCCTTGCGCAACTTGTCGCTCAGAGTCGCGGAGGCGAGCATTTCGCTGGGGCGGGCCGCCACCGATCTTCAGGAAGGGGTTATGAAGCTTCGGATGCTTCCCGTGGGCCAGCTCTTCAACCGCATGCCGCGATTGATTCGAGACCTCTGTCGCCGTATGGGCAAGACGGTGAACCTTCGGGTTCAAGGAGGCGACACCGAAGTGGACAAACGGGTGATCGAGCAGGTCTACAACCCGCTTGTTCACCTGATCAGGAACGCGGTCGATCATGGCATAGAGGACCCGGTCACGCGGCAGGTCAAGGGCAAAAGCGAGGAAGGTACGATTCTGCTGAATGCGTATTCGCAGGGAAACCAAGTGGTTATCGACGTAGAGGACGACGGCGCGGGCATCGACACTTCTGCGGTCCTGGAAAAGGCCATTGAAATGGGTCTGGTCGATCCCAAGGACGCCAAGGGCCTGTCCCCCCAGGAGATCTACAGCTTCATCTTTGTTCCTGGTTTTTCTACAAGTACCAAAGTGACGCGCACGTCCGGCCGCGGGGTTGGCATGGACGTGGTAAAAAAGGACGTGGAACGTATCAACGGCACCGTGGAAGTCGAAGCCTGGAAAGATGAGGGCACGCGGATTTCCATTAAGATCCCGTTGACCCTTGCAATCATCCAGACGCTGCTCATCCGTTCGCTGGGCCGGATGTTCGCTATTCCACTTGCGTCCGTTCGGGAGATTATTCAGATTGCGCCCAAAGAAATAGCCACAATCGAAGGCTTCGAGGTGATCAAGTTTAGGGATGAGACCATCCCGATTCTACGCATTGACGATGTATTCGAGATGCGGAACAAACGTCCTTCCAGAGACCCGAGATTTCTGGTCTTGAGCACTACGGGACCAAAGACGGTCGGCTTCTATGTAGAGGAACTGATTGGCGAACAGGACGTGGTCATCAAGCCTCTTGCGGAACACGTTTGGAAGACAAGAGGATTGGCAGGCTCCACTATACTCGGCGACGGTACGATCGCACTCGTGCTTGACGTCGGGGAACTGGTGGAAGATATCATAGCGCGGCAACGCGCGGTTGCAGCGAGCGGTTCGGCACCGGCTTTGCCGGCCTGAGATCGCGCGGGTACGAAGGGATTGAGGTCTCATGGGTGAGGTCATAGCCGTCGTCAGCCAGAAAGGCGGAGTCGGCAAGACAGCTACGGCCGTTAATCTCGGAGCTTGTCTCTCCGCGATCAAGCGGCGCGTGCTCCTCGTGGGCATCGATCCCCAGTGCGGACTGGGCAAGTGCTTTGGTATCAGCCCGGGCGATACCAGACCGGGATTGATTGATGTCCTGCGGGACGGAGCCCCCGCAGATGAAGTAATCTACCGAGTTCACCCGCGGCTGCCCCGACTCGACGTCATTCCTGCCAATGTGGACTCCATGACGGAAGAAGCCGAGTTCCGCAATTTGCTGGATGAGGAGTTCACGAATTTCTCCAGGGTGATCGATCAGCTGAGACCCTCGTACGATTTTATTTTCATCGACTGTCCGCCTCGATTGGATATGCCGACGAAGGCGGCGCTTATGGTTGCGGATTCTTACCTTGTGCCCATTCAATGCGAGTTTGCGTCCATGGCCACAGTCGGCGGGACGCTGCGAGGTGCGCTCGAGGTGAAACGTAGACTCAACCCGAAGCTCGCGATATTCGGCTTTCTCCTCACAATGGCGGATCGGAGAGCGCGGTTTGCCATTACGGTAGTCCGTGAAGTTCGCCAATACCTCAAGGAGCGTGTCTTTCGCACAATCATTCCGCGGGACCCACGAATTGCGGAGGTGCCGCACCGTCAGGCGCCCGTGATCACTTATGACCTTGAATGCCCCGGCGCGCGGGCCTACATTCAGTTGGCGAGAGAGATTCTTGGAGCGAGGATTCTGTGACAGGTTCGCGTAGATGAATGGTATGAATAATCGCCAAATGGGCATCCGGGTACTCGTAGTCGACGATTCTGCGCTCATGGCGAACCAGATCGCCCGGATCCTCAGTGAGGATCCGGCCATCGAGGTGATCGGTCGCGCCAAGGACGGTATTGAAGCGCTCCAGATGGTGGAGCAGCTCAAGCCTGACGTTATCACACTCGACGTGGAAATGCCGCGTATGAACGGCTTGACAGCCCTCAAACACATCATGGTGAAACATGCGATTCCTACCGTGATGATCAGCGCCCTTACCCAGGAAGGCTCCCGAGCAGCATTCGACGCATTTCGCTATGGTGCGATCGACGTTATTGCCAAGCCCTCCCGTAGGCATGACGAGAGTCTTGAAGGACAAAAAAAGGACATTATCGCGAAGGTGAAACGAGCCGCTGATATCAGGATCGGCAAGACCAGATATCTGCGCATTTCACCCGACCCGCTCCTGTCCAAGACCAATGGCAAAGGAGTGTACGATTTTTCCTCGTCTATCATCGCTGTCGGGGCCGGTACCGGCGGCTATTATTCCTTGCTGAAGATTGTTCCCAGCCTGCCCGCGGAATTCAACCATGTCGTAGTGATTCTCTTGCTGGTGGCATCGCGGTATGCAGAGCCGTTCGCTGCTTATCTCGACGCCCACAGTGTGATCCCTGTGCGGACTATACGCGGCGTGAGCCAACCCCAGCGCGGAGTTTGCTACATCGCGTCTCTCGAGGACTATCCCGCGTTTTCGCTCACCGCGGGCGCATCGGTTAGGTTTGATCCCGGCGGCTATCCCGGCATCGATGACACCGGGCCTGTGGATAGGATGCTCACTTCCCTCGCGGAAGCCGCGGGCACGATGGCGGTGGGGGTTGTGATGTCAGGGCCGGGAACCGACGGCGCGGATGGAATTGTCGAGATCAGGAAGGCTGGCGGAATCGGGGTGGTCCAGGACATCACCAATTGCGTGGACCCCTCCATGCCCCTTGCGGTGCTGAGAAAGGGATCAGTCGAAGAGATCCTGCCCGATTACTTGATGGCTGAGCTGTTTATGGATCCGGAGAGCTTCAGGAGGGGATAGCCGAGGTTTTCGCCCGGGACGCGTGGTAGTTTCGAGCGAATTCCAGGAAGTTGTGGTACTCCTTGTCCAGGTCGTACCCGAGTTGATCCGAGTGGGTTGACATTCCCTGGTGGAACCATCGGTACCAACGGTCTATCTTGAGGGGGTCCTCTGGAATAAGTTCGCTGAAAATATCGGTGCCGGGGTATGGCGTGACCATGTTGATCTCCACATGATCCGGCTGCGCTTCGTTGATCAGTTTTTTCGAAAGCTCAATATCCTCCGGTGTTTCGCCAGGGAGTCCAATCATGAAGAACGCGTGAGAGTGGATCCCTGCTGCTCTCAGCAGGGCAACGGCCCGTTTCACGTCCTCATTGGTTTCGCCTTTGCGGATCTTCGCGAGGATCCGCGGGCTGCCGCTCTCAACGCCAAGGGTGACCCGCCGGAAGTTGGCCTCTCGCATCCTCCGCACAAGCTCCTCGTCAAGGGTATCCGCGCGCACGCCGCCGGTGAACTCGAACCGATTGAGCTTGCGGTCGATGATCCGGTCCAGGAGTTCCAGGGTGCGCCTCCTGCTCACGGTAAAAGTATCGTCCACGATCTTGACCACCCATCGACCGGGCCGCGGTTCGGGTTCGTTTTCCGCGCCTTCGGCCAGAAGCTCCAATTCCTCAATAATGGATGCTGTCGACCTGAGGCGGACCTTTCTACCCCAAATGTTTCTCGACGCGCAGTATGAGCAATTGAAAGGACAACCACGGCCGGTCAGAAGCACCTCGCCGAAGTAATCGTCTCGACGCACGAACGAACGGTCGGGAATCGGCAGCGAGTCGAGATCCGCGATCAGTTTTCCTCGGGATCGGACTGTCACCATACCGTTCCCACGAAGGGCCAGTGACGGGATTTCCCCAACAGACCCTCGGCGGCCATCGAGAGCGTCCATTACCGCTGCGAGGGTGAGTTCTCCCTCTCCGACAGCGGCCAAATCCGCACCGGTGTAAGTGAGGGTTTGTTCCGGGAGGACTGTCGGGTGGCTTCCGCCAAGGATGACGGGTACTCGGTATCTCTTTACTCGATCCACAATGCGGCGAACCGTGTCCAGGTTTCCGGAGTTACATGATATCCCAACCAAGTCAGGAGACTGGTCCGTGATGAGTCGCTCCATCTCCTGCCAAAGCGGATGATCGGGATCCTCGAGGATACCGACCATTCTCGGAATACCCGCGTTCATCACCTGTTCGGGATCGCGATTCGGGTCTCCTTCAGGTTCGAGGCCGGGTATCGAGATGCTTTCCCCGTCGATCACCGCGGCGTCGTGTCCGGCGCGATCCCTGACGTAGGTTGCCAGGCCGAGGATGTTTAGTGGATAGGTCTTCATCTTCGGAGTTGTGACTCCGAAGAGGGCGTAGAAGGGAGGGCGTACCAGGACGACTTTCATGTCGTTAACGGAGGGAATCAATGTGGCCTTGCAACAGGCGGGCGATCTCTGTGAGACCTAGCTCATTCGCGTAAGTGAGAGCCGTCTTGCCGTAATCGTCGCATTCTTCGACGCTCGCGCGATAGGCCAAGAGGGCTTTCACTCCGTCGATTCGTCCCTTGCTGACGGCCCAGATGAGAGCGGTCTTTCCCTTATTGTCCTGTGCATCAATATCAGGCCCGGTTTTGAGAACAGCCTTGATCACCTCAGCGTCAGGATTCAGACAAGCCCACATGAGACCCGTACGGCCGTTCTCGTCCGCAATATTGGGGTTGGCGCCCCTCTCGAGCAGGGCTTCCACTACCCGCAGGCCTCCATAGAGGCAGGCCCACATCAGCGGCGTCCTACCGCAGGAATCCTGGAAATCGACGTCCGCGCCCCGGTCGAGAAGCATCTTCACTACCTTTGGTCGATTCTTGTAGCAGGCCCAAATAAGCGAGGACCGCCCCGACCGGTCCCTGGCGTTGACGTCCAAATCGTCCTTGAGTAACTGCGCTACATCCGCGGTCTTGCCTTCAACACAGGCATCCACGAGGGCGTCGATGTCATGCTCCCTCTTGGCGATCACTTCGCTTTCCATTGTAAGCGAAGGCTCGGGCTCGCTAAAGTCCACAGTCGTTGCTGTATTGCCCGGAGGCTGAGCCGGCGACTGTGACCTAGCCGCTGGAGGGGGCTTTTCGTGGATCTCGACTCTTGCGCCGCTCCTGATAAGGAGGTCAACTATCTGGGTATGCCCCTTGGTGGCTGCCCATGCCAGGGCGGTGAAGCCCGCGTAATCCATTGACTCCATGTTTGCCCCGCGTTGGATGAGCAGCTCCACTACATCACCATGGTTCTTGTAAGCCGCGCGCATCAGCGGAGTAAGCCCCAGCCTGTTTTTCGCGTTGACATCCGCTCCTGCTGTAACAAGCGCCTCCACCACCGCGAGGTGACCACCGTAGGCTGCTTTCATGAGCGCGGTTTTCCCTTCCTGGTCGCGCTGGTCCACGTTGGCTCCCCGCTGGAGGAGAAGCTTCACAACATCCAAATGCCCTTTGTAAGCGGCGCGCATGAGCGCTGTGAGTCCGTATTGGTTCGAC
>JAIWNO010000070.1 GCA_020216785.1 Desulfomonile sp. | reverse complement strand
TCGTTTACATTGGCACCCGTATCCAGCAGCAGCCTCAGTTCTTCAATGCTGCCTTCTGATGCAGCTTTGATGACATTGAAACGGTTCTCTTTCTCGAAGATCTCGACGAGCGCACCCTTATCCAGTGTCAATTCAAGGGTTTCCGTATAGCTGTCGTCGGAAGCGTCGATCAGAGCGTCGATGGTTTTTCCCGCATCCTCCGTGACATCGGCCCCGCGCTCCAAGAGCAGTTCCACAAGCTCGTTGTGCCCTTCTTGAGATGCCCATACGAGTGCGGTCATGCCGGCCTTGCTCTCCGCATTGATGTCCGCCCCGTGATCCAGCAGCAGATCGACCACCTCCATGCGACCGGCTCTTGCAGCCCACATGAGTGCGGTTCTGCCGGCTTCGTCACGAAGATGGACATCCGCTCCATTGTCCAAGAGAAGGCGCACCGTCTGCGGGTCACCTTTATCCGCGGCTACCATAAGAGCGGTCCAGCCCGCTTTGTCGCAAGCATCCACATTGGCCCCGCGTTCGAGAAGGACTTCCATCACGTTGCGGTGGCCTCGGCTAGCCGCCTTCATGAGGGCCGTACGGCCGCCTTCATCGCCGGCATCGATGTTGGCCCCGCGCTTTAGTAGGAGATTCACCATCCCTACGTGTCCGTTGAACGCAGCCCGGTGCAGCGGTGTCCTTCCCACATTGTCCGTCGCGTCGACTTTGGCTCCCTTGTCGAGGAGTCGGGTCATGGCCTGGATTTGACCGGAGAGCATGGCAACAGTGAGCGGCGTATGACCATCCTTGTTTCTCGCTTCGGTCCGCGCCATGCTCTGGAGAAGCAACTGAAGGAATTCGAGACGGCCGTACTGGGCTGCGCGCATGAGCGGCGTATAACCCTCGCGATCTGCTGCTTCGGTGTCCGCTCCCTTTGCCAGGAGCAGAAGCCCGATGTTCACGTGTCCGCGGATTGCTGCAGCAAGGAGAGGTGTTACGCCCTTTTCGTCAGCAATATTGGGCTTGGCGTTGCCTGTAAGCAGAGTGTGCACGATCCGCGGATATCCGGCGACAACTGCCTTGAGGAGCGGAGTCGAGCCATCGCCATCTCGGGTGTTGGGGTCCGCCCCTTTTTGGAGAAGTTGGGCCACAAGGTCGCGGTTCCCGGATTGTGCGGCCTGGATAAGGGCCTTACTCTTATCTTTTAGGAAGATATTCGCCATGCCCGGCTGCCTTCGTGTGATCACATTGTACAGAGGAAATCTACCACATATCCCCGCAGAATTCACCTAGATAACGGCATTATACGAAACACGTCTCGAAATACCGGTCATAAGGCCACTGTTTGTTATAGAGTTGATACTTTTGCCAGCACTTGATCGTCTGTGTGGTGCTGCAACCGGATTGCTTTACGAGGACACACGCTGGCGCAGATTCCGCAGCCCTGGCACGAAGCGGCCTCGATGAAGGCCCGGTTGGTGGAAGGATCGATGGTTGGCACGTGGAACGGACAGACTCGAACACAGGTAAGACATGCCGCGCAGAGGTCCGGGTCCACCACTGACACTTCACCGGACACGTGAAGAAAATCCTTGCTGAGAACGGTAGCCGCTCGGGCCGCGGCTCCGCGCGCCTGGACAATGGCCTCGCCAAGATACTTAGGACCGTGAGCCAACCCGCAGAGATAAATTCCTTCGCTGGCAAAGTCCAGAGGCCTGAGCTTCATATGCGCTTCCATGAAGAATCCCACGTCGTTTCGAGGCAGTTTCAGCAGTGCGCCGAGTGTCTCCGTTTCGGGGTGTGGCCGGATGGCGGCGCTCAAGACAACCAGATCGGCCTTGATTTCCACATCGCGTTGGATAATACGGTCGAAGACCCCAACACGCAGGCCGGCTCCGTCGGTTTCCACAACAGGCTTGCGTTCACGTTCGTACCGGAGGAACGTAGCGCCGGCTTCACGAGCGCGACGATACGCGAGCTCTTTGAATCCGTACGTTCGTATATCACGATATAAGACGTATATACTCATTGTTGGGTTAAGTGCCTTAAGTGCCAAGGCGTTCTTGACTGCGGTCCCGCAACAGACCCGGCTGCAGTACAGGTTGTCCGGCTCGCGAGAGCCTACGCACTGAATCATCACTACGCTCTTGATGCCTGATAGTGCGGCCGGATCGTCATGTATCCGCCGGTCGAGTTCCGTCTGCGTCCATACATGCGGCGATACTCCCCGCAGATATTCGGTGGGCTCGTATTCGATCCCTCCGGTCGCAACCACGATGGCCCCGGCTTCCATATGCGTGACTTGACCGTTGCATAAATTGCGGACTCCGACGGTATAGCGACCGACATGACCGAAAAGATCAATCGGCTCCGATTCGGCAAGCACGGTAATTCGCGGATTGGAGCGCACCTGCTCTTCCAAACGGGCCACGAACGCGGGCACGTTGAGTCCCGTCAGGGTGCGCCGCATCCTCAGTGCCACACCTCCAAGTCGGGCGCTACGTTCCACCAGCGCGGTGTCAAAACCTTGGTCCGCGAGGGACAGGGCAGCAGTCATGCCCGCAACGCCGCCACCGATAACCACTCCTCGGGGAACCACCGGGAAGCTATGCTCGTGAATCGGTTCAAGTAGGGCCGCGCGTGCTACCGCCATTCGTACGAGGTCCTTCGACTTCTCGGTCGCGGCCGCGGGTTCGGTTTGATGCACCCAGGAGCACTGGTCGCGGATGTTCGCCATCTCAAAGAGGTACCGGTTAAGACCAGCCTCGCGGCATACATCACGAAAGAGCGGCTCGTGTGTGCGAGGGCTGCATGATGCAACCACAAGCCGGTTGATACCCTTTTCCCGAACTGTGGCCGCAATTGCCACAGTTGTGTCGGTTGAGCAGGTGAAGAGGTTGTTTTCCGCGTGGACTACATGAGGGAGTTGCGCGGCATATTGCACCACCTCGTGCACGTCGACGATTCTGGCAATATTCGAGCCGCAATGACACACAAAGACCCCGATTCGAGGCTCTTCCCCGCGTATGTCACGTTCTTCCATAAACGCACGAGACTCGATGAGTGTATTGCGAACCTCACCAAGCAGTTCAGCGGAAAGCGCGGCGGCAGATGCGGCGCCCATCACCGACTCGGGAATGTCCATCGGCGCCTCGAACACGCCCGCTACGAAGACCCCGGGCCGGCTGGTGCGATTCGGCGTCAATTCGGCCGTATCTCCGAATCCGAACCGGTTGAGCTTAATACGGCAGCGCTCGGCAAGCCTCTTCGTTGACGCGGACGGCTCAAGCCCCACCGACAGCACTGCCATGTCGAATTTCTCTCTGGTGACGCGACCGTCTTCTCCCCGGAAAGATAGTATCAAATCCTTGGTCCCCTGTTCCTCCTTGATTGCTGAAGGGATGCCTCGCACGTATCGGACACCGTGGGTTGTAGCCGCTGTCTCGTAGTACAACTCGAAGCCTTTGCCGAATGCACGAATATCATTGAAGAAGATCGTAGGCTCTATACGCTCGTCATGCTCTTTGGCGATAATCGCCTCTTTCGTTGCGTACATACAGCAAACACTCGAACAGTACTCCCGGCCGCACGTTACATCCCGGGAGCCCACACACTGAATCCACGCGATCTTCACCGGATACCTGCCGTCCGACGGCCTGCGAACCTCGCCCCCGGTCGGCCCTGAAGCGGAAAGGAGCCGCTCGAATTCCATTGATGTGACGACGTTCGCCATACGGCCGTAACCGTATTCACCTTTGATTTCGGCCTGAAACGTGTCAAAACCGGGAACCAGGATCACGGCGCCGACGTCCAGGGTGAATTCCTCTGGCCGCTCGTCATGCCTGACTGCCCCCGCTCGGCAGACTCGCACGCATTCAAGACACTCCGAGCAGATCCCGCAGTTGAGGCAGCGATCCGCTTCGGCCTGTGCGGAGCTTTTGTCGAAGCCCCGGTGCGTCTCGTCAAAAGTTCGCTTCCGCTCGTCCGGGGGAAGCGCGGCTTTGCGAAGCCGAGGTGAAGGCCTGATTCCATTCGTCGACGGACTCGCAACGGTCGGAGAAAAATCGCGCCCCGTACGGAGGTCTTCGCCTTCGAGCGAGCGCCGGATCGACTCCGCCGCCTCTTTGCCGCCCGCAATGGCTTCAATGACGGTCCGCGGTCCCGTGGCCACGTCCCCGGCCGCGAAAATCCAGTCGACAGATGTCTGGTAGGTCAGTGGGTCTACGATAATTGTGTTGCCTTTTGCGGTTTTGATGTCCACAAGGGAGTTTAGAAACTCCGGCGCAGCCCTCTGCCCTATGGCAGGAACCACCATGTCCACATCAATTACAGACTCCGAGCCTGGAATAGGAATCGGTCTCCTGCGGCCGGACGCATCCGGAGGGCCGAGTTCCATCGCGACGCACCGCAGGCCGCTTACGCGGCCGTTCTTCACGATGATCTCCGCTGGTGCCGCGAGATATCGGATGCTGACTCCTTCTTCCAGGGCAGCGTCGATCTCTTCGTCGTACGCGGGCATCTCTTCCCGAGATCGTCGATAGACGATGGTCACTTCTGCGACCCCAAGCCTCAGCAGGGTGCGGGCCGCGTCGATTGCCACGTTGCCGCCACCGATCACCGCCGCCCTGGTGCCCAGGTCGATCGACCGATCCTGAGCGGAGGCTTTCAAAAAGTCGATTCCTTGAACCACTCCAGCAGTGTCTTCGCCCGGGATACCAAGTCTTACGCCAGTCCAGCACCCGACAGCGAGAAATACTGCTTCAAATCCGCGATCACGGAGGTCTTCAAGTGTAAAATCCCGACCAAGAGCGGTCGAACACTTGATTTCAACACCGCACCGCCGAATGTAATCGATATCGCGAGCAAGAACTGACTTGGGGAGCCGATATTCGGGGATGCCATACATCAGGACGCCACCCGGCTCCCGTTGCTTCTCGAATACCGTGACCGAATAACCTCTGAGTGCAAGGTAATACGCACAGCTCAATCCGCCGGGACCAGCCCCCACAACCGCAACCGAGCGGCCGCGGTCAGGCTCGCGTTCCGGCAGATCATCACCGGCGTCCAGATCGGAGAGGAACCACTTGACATCATTGATTGCGACCGCTTCGTCAATTGCGCCTCGGGAACAATTCGACTCGCAAAATCGTACACAGACTCTTCCACACACGGACGGCAACGGACAGTCTTTCCGGATAAGCGCCAAGGCTTCCCGGAACTTGCCTTTTCTGGTGAGAGCAAGATAGCCCTGAACATGCACGTGGCTCGGACACGCGGCCTGACAAGGGCTCGTCCCAGCTTTCTGCACAGCCGCCTTGTTCGGGATGGCTTGCGGATAGAGCTTGTAGATTGCCTTCCGCGGCCCGATCCCGGCTTCGAATTCGTTCGGTACTTCAACGGGACAGACCTCAAAGCAGTCCCCGCATGCGTTGCACTTTTCCATATCGACATAGCGCGGCCGGCGCAAAAGCTTCACCGTGAATCGGCCCGCTTCGCCGGTGACGTCAAGCACCTCAGTATTCGTGAGAATCCGGATATTGGGGTGTTTATCGACTTCGACGAGCCTCGGCGAAATGGTGCACATGGAGCAGTCGTTGGTTGGGAATGTCTTGTCGAGCTGCGCCATGCGGCCGCCGATCGCTGGCTTTTCCTCCGCGAGATAAACCTTAAAGCCTGCATTGCCGAGATCGAGCGCGGCCTGCATGCCGCCGATGCCGCCGCCTACCACGAGAACTGCACCGGTCTTTCCGACGGATGAAGGAGTATCGATAGTGCTCATACAGCGATGCCTTTGCTTTTTAGGAGAGGCGTCGGATCGACGAGGTGTTTGCGCCACCAGTACCGCGTTTCGGTGAGGCCCATCGCGAGCGCGACCAATTCGGTAATGTACAACACCGGCATACCGAGAATGGTATGGCGCTCCCGTTCAATTTCACGCTGCCGGGTGTCGAGGTTCGCCTGGCACATAGGACAATCGGTGACGATAATCTCGCCGCCCGCCTCTCGTGCGGCTTCGAACAGATCGCCCGAGAGTCGACGCACCACGTCGGGCCGAGTCATGGCAAGACTGCCGCCACAGCAGTCGGTCTTGTAGCTCCAAGGGATTAATTCTGCCCCGAGTGCCTCAAGCACGATATCCATCTCGCGGGGATCCTCAGGCCGCTCATGGCCCATTGCCGCGGGCGGGCGAACCGTCAGGCAGCCGTAGTATGGAACGGTTCTCAACCCGCTCAACGGGACCCGGATGTTTGCTCGAATGCTTTGAAGCACATCCCGCCTCACCAGGAGGTGATTCACGTGGAGCACTTCCACGGTCGCGACCGCGCTTGCGCTGGGATGGTCACCGGGATGGTTCTTCAGGTGTGCCTGGCAAACCTTGAGGCGATGGAAGCAGGCAGCACAAGGCGCGAGGACAGGGCCGCCAGTGTCGGCGGCTATCAAGAGGTTTCTTGCGGGCAACTGCACCGCAGCGTCGGGGTGCACCACATGTGCGCTGCTCGCTCCACAGCAGTTCCAGTCCTCAAGTTCCACGAGTCTCACGCCGAGCGCAGTGAACACGGCTCCGATGCTCTCGTGGTAATCCCGTGCCGAGCCGTGCAGTGTACAACCTGGGTAATAGTTTATTCGCATGGTCAATTCACCCGGTATCCGAATCGCGAGGATGGATGATCTCTCGAACCTCGCGGAGACTGCGCACCCGCTCCGGGAGCAGTTTGATGCGCCCTCGGAGGAACAACTCGCGGCCAAGTTCCGCATCCTCAAGATAGGTCTTAGTCTTGAGCTTGTAACGAGCGATCAGCTCAATCTCATGAATTCTGCCGTGAGTGGCGAGTGCGGCCATGAAAGACCGATGAAAAGCTTGGACGCGTGGGAGGCTCACAGTACCCCGCTCCATCGACATCTGCCGAAGCGCGTCCATCACGTGTGCGAGGTCGATGTCGTTGGGGCACCGGGTGGAACAGGTAATGCATGAGGCACATATCCAGATGGTTTCCGATGCGAGGACGGGATCTTGCTGCCCGAGCTGGATATGCCTGACGAGCACATTAGGCGGCAGGTCCATGTCGCAGGCGACCGGACAGCCGCTGGTGCATTTCTCACACTGGAAACATTTGGATACCCGAACACCGGAGCGGCGTTCCACTTCAGCGAGAAACGCGCCTCCGTCGGGGTGAAGAGGGGGGAGACTCACCAGTCAGACCTTTCCACGTACGAAATACGTGCTTATGAGTGGTGTCACTGCTATCCATATGACTGAGCGTTGCACAAAACAATGGCTCAAAGATATCCGATTATGAGAAGCGGTCTCTGCAAATTCATAGCGACGAACCCCCGTGCCGACGGGTTATGAACAGCCAATCGCCTCCGTCTGCGCCGGAAGTGACGCCACGGCCTACCAATTCCTTGGAGCGCAAGATCAGGGCAACCGAAGGTCGGATTCCTCGAGGAGACGATAGATATCGTCAGCTGTCCGCGCCTGTTGCAGGTCCCTTTTCAGAATAGGGTCCTTGAACAGACGAGAGATCCTCGCTAATGCCTTCAAGTGTTCGCCCGCGTTATTTTTGGGCGCAACCAACAGGAAGAAAAGATGAGCGGGCTTGTTATCCATTGAATGAAAATCCACCCCGTCATCGCTCTTTCCAAAACTGGCCATGAGCCGGTCCAAGTGGTCGTACATTCCGTGGGGAATGGCAATTCCGCCGCCTATGCCAGTGCTGCCCAGGTTCTCGCGGTCGATCAGCGTCTGCAGCAGCACTCTTCTATCCAGACGCGAATTAGCCCTGGCGATGGGCTCAACCAATTCGGCCAGGACTTCTTCTTTCGACTGGGACCGGAGCGAAGCTATGATCGTGTCAATACTAAGAAAATCAAGGATCCGCATGTAAATGAGCTCTGTTTCAACCGTTACCGGCGGTCAGCGGCTTGCTGCCGCCGGCACCAACCGGAAGAATGCGTAGTCTGCTCCTATACGTTCTGAGGAACTATCAGTCCGTAGTTCCCGTCTCTTCTTCGGTAAATAACGTTGACCGTCTGAGAGGAAGCGTTGTTGAATACAAGAAACTCCCGTTCGCTCAAATCCATTTGCATGGCAGCCTCGTCTACGGACATGGGTTTGACGAAATAGCTCTCCGTGCGAACTACGACAGGCTGGCGCTCGTCCTCGAAGCTCGTTGGCTCGTAGATCTCCCTTTTCCACCGGAGCTCCTTTCCGGGAGTCGGCTTATGCTTCCGGATTTTTTGACGATACTTTTTTACCTGACGCTCAATCTTGTCCGTCACAAGATCGATTGCGGCGTACATATCTTCGTGAGATTCGCCGCCGGTGATGCGGATACCGTCCGCGTTGAGCGTGACTTCCACCATATGGCGGAACTTCTGCACGCTCAGGGTGACCTGGCCGTCCATGGGCCTATCCACGTACTTGACGAGCCGCGAGATCCTCTCCTGGGCGTAGGTCTTCAGCGCGTCGGACGGTTCCATATGTCTGAATGTCACTGAGACTTGCATTGAAAGTCGCCTCCTTTAGCACGGTGACTGTGAATGGGAAAACTAAAATTTCTTCTTCCTCTTGCTCGAAGAAGGAATGCCTAGTAATTCACGATACTTGGCAACTGTGCGGCGAGCGATGCGAATCTTGTATCGCGCAAGATCCTCGACGATTTCCTTATCGCTCACCGGCCGTTTTGGATCTTCGTTCTTGATGATCCGAAGAATCTGGTTCTTGACGGATTCCGAGGCAATAGCATCGGACCCGTGCTTTATCCCCGAGTTGAAGAAATACTTCAGCTCAAAAATCCCTCTTGGGGTATTCATATACTTATTCGTGGTGACGCGACTGATAGTGGACTCGTGCATCTCAACGTCCATGGCCACGTCCTTAAGCACGAGCGGTTTCAGATACGCGATCCCCTTGTCGAAGAACTCCCGTTGGAAGTTCACGATGGATCGAGCCACCTTGTAGATCGTGCGCTGGCGCTGATGGATACTCTTAATAAGCCACATCGCGCCGCGCATCTTTTCTTGAATATAATCACGCGTGATCGAACGGCCGGGATCCGCGTGAAGTTGCTGCTGATAAAACGAGCTGATTTTCAGCCTGGGCAAGCCATCGTCATTGAGTAAGATAGTGTAATCATTGCCGACTTTGAACACGAAAATGTCAGGCACCACGTAGTTGGTGTCGGACAACGAGAACGGGCGGCCTGGCCGCGGTTCCAACGACGCGATGATGCGTGACGCTGCTTCCACCTCGGCAAGGGACACCTTGAGCTTTCGAGCCACTTTGTCGAGCTTGCCCAGCTGGAAAACGTCGAACGCTTCTTCGAGGACTCGCACGGGGAGCCCATTCGCGTCGGGCAGGCTTCTGGCCTGAATCAGGAGGCATTCTCGAAGATCGCGGGCTGCGACGCCAGCCGGGTCGAATTGCTGCACCAGCTCCAGTACGCGCTCCACTTCCGCGCGGTCTACCGAAAGCGACTCGGCGAGTTCCTCAAGGGTCGCGTCCAAATAGCCCCGTTCGTCCACATTGCCGATGATGTTCAGTGCGATGCGCCGGTCTTCTCCCTCGATCTTGCTCAGCTGAAGCTGATGGAAAAGGTAGGTGAAAAGGCCCTGGTTCTGAGCTGCCAGATTGTCCAGCAAAGGTCGGGAAGCCGCGTCCGGGTTGGGCGGAGCGTTGTCCGTGCCGTAGCTCTCCAGATAATTCTGCCAGTCTACGTCGAGTATGTCGGGCTGTGACGTTTCGGGTTCTTTGGCAGAATCCTCAAGCGCCTTGAGATCGTTGCGGTCCACTCCTTCCACGTCCGTGAAAGGCTCATCTTCCGCGACCGCTTCCAGACAAGGATTTTCTTTCAGTTCTTGCTCTAGGACGTCCATCATCTCCAAGTGGTTGTACTGGAGAAGCTTGATCGCCTGCTGGAGCTGAGGCGTCATCACGAGCTGTTGGACTTGGCGTATAGTCTGTCGTATATGAAGAGCCATCGCGACCGTAGGTGATCACATTCTGAATTGATTGCCGAGGTAC
>JAIWNO010000069.1 GCA_020216785.1 Desulfomonile sp. | reverse complement strand
ACTTCTCTGGCGCGTTCGCTGTTTGCTATGTGTTCTGGATCCCCATATTCAAGGATTCGGCCTTTATCCAGGAGATATATTGTATCACAAACACCCAACGTCTCTCTAGTGTTATGATCCGTTATGATGATGCCGATGCCGCGCTCTCTTAGTTTAGCGATGATCTTTTGAATCTCCAAAACAACGATTGGGTCGAGACCCGCGAACGGTTCGTCCAAGAGAATGAAGTCCGGATCGGTTACCAATGCCCGGGTGATCTCCAACCGCCGCTTCTGGCCTCCGGAGAGGCTGTCGGCCCTTTGGCGCGCCAGCCCGCTGATATCCAATTCCCGAAGAAGTTCCTCCAATCGTTCCTCGCGGCGGGACCGGTCCGTTTCGACCGTCTCCAGAATAGCCATGATGTTCTGAGTGACCGTAAGCTTTCGAAATACCGATGTTTCCTGAGGAAGGTAGTTGAGTCCCAGCCGAGCACGCAGATACACGGGGAGC
Source organism: Desulfomonile sp. (assembly GCA_020216785.1). Lineage (GTDB taxonomy): Bacteria > Desulfobacterota > Desulfomonilia > Desulfomonilales > Desulfomonilaceae > JAIWNO01. The sequence continues at coordinate 9,511 of JAIWNO010000069.1, read as the reverse complement.
TGGGAGATGTTCTGGTTGTCCAGGTAAATCTCTCCCTGGTCCGGCCTAATGAGACCGGTAATCATGTGGAATGTGGTGGTCTTGCCCGCGCCGTTCGGGCCCAAGAGTCCTACCACCTCGCCGGAATGGATGGCAAGACTCACGTCGTCAACCACCCGGCGTCCTCCGTACGCCTTAACTAGGCCAACTGCCTTTAGTTCTCTCACGGTGGCTACTGACTATCCTTCTTTTTTTCAGGGGGCTTGAAGGTGAACGTGATAGGGCTGCCATTGCCAAGCAGTTCGGAACGGTTTTCGTCCAGATAGAAGATGATCGTGTCCGCTGCAGCAGAGTCGCGGCCTTTTGAGAGCCGCGGCCTGTCCGTAAGAGTGAGGGTTCGCTTGACGTTGTCGTACATCGCTTTGCCCGCAGTAACCACGCTCTCGCCCTGCACGAGCTTTACGTTGCCGGAAAAGACCATGGAGCGGATCGACTCCGATGACGGCAGGTCCTTAGAGTTCTTGCCATTCGGGTTCGAGGTCTTGGACCGTCTTTCATCGTAAACAATAACAAGCCTCTCACAGGTAATCGTGGCGTTTCCTTGGGTCAGCTTCACGTCCCTCTCAAAGGTGACTTCAATTCCGTCAGGCACATTTCGCGTGACGGCTTTTCCCGAAAGGAGGCTGATCGGTTGATCCGATCCAAGCCCGGCGTTTTTGAGGTTAAGGCCTTGCGCCACAGCCGCGGCCGCCCAAAAAGCCAGGACAACCGCAATGCAGGCGAGCCGAAATCGCATGGAGTATTCTCCGCTTGTCACATGGGCAGCTTTTGCCCGCGTTTCAACAGATTGACATTTCGCAGCACCGCCTGCACATCATTTTCAACGGAAACCTCGCGGCGCTTCACCCACAGTCTCAATCCTTTACCAGACAGAGACAAATCAGGCCCCTCAACAGAAACCGGCGCGTCCGTGGCTGCGACGCTTTCTTCTTGGGAGTACCGGATTTCGTTTGTTTTGAACAGAAAGTCCCTGTACCTGATCGTGACGTCACCCGCCACCGAGAAATTGTTTTTCGTACGGTCCAACCGGCCGGTCTCTGCGCTAAGGACTATTTCTCCGCCCTCCCGGCCGAAATAGGTTATCTGCGGCGCAGCGAGGCTGACATTGTCCAGTGCTTCCGAAATTGAAGCCGAACGGGCAGCAAGCTTCCACGGATGCGCGCCCGGCGACATATAAGAGAAATTCTCAGTTCTCATTCCGCTGTCCACGTTCAAGGCAGGCTGGAATTGGGGATGGTCGGGCTCGGAGACCCGAGACGCCAAGTAGGCCGAAAAAAGGAGCACAACAGCCACGACGATGAGGAACTGCGCTGCCTTCTGCAAATTCCGGAGCCTGTACCAGCGCTCGATTTCTTTGTGATCCATTGAGGATTCTACTCATAATATCTGGCCAAGGCCGATTCCCACTTGCCTTGAGCTTTGAGAATCATCTCGATCATTTCTCTCACCGCGCCCGCTCCGCCGCGATGCCGGGTGATGTACGAGGCCTCTCGCCTCACCTCCATTGGCGCCTCCGGAACGGTAAAGCTCACGCCTACCCTTCTGAAAACGGGTATGTCCACCACGTCGTCGCCAATGACCGCGACCTCCTCGGGCTGGACACGAAGGTCTTCAAGCAATTGGGTCAGCACGATCTTCTTATCCCATGCGCGCTGATAAACCTTCGTGATTCCGAGATCTACGGCGCGTCGATCCACAACCTCCGACGTTCGGCCGGTTACGATGGCAAGCTCGAGCCCGACCCGTATAGCAATCTTTATACCATGTCCGTCTCTTACATCAAAGGACTTTATCTCCAAGCCTTTGGTCCCGAACGTGATACGGCCGTCGGTAAGCGCTCCATCAACGTCCATGATTACCAACCGAACTTTTTTTAGTCGGTCCTCCAGGGACGGTCCCGGCACGCCACCGACCGACTTGGCTGGAGCACTCAGGAGAGCCGCGTACAAGCTGTGGGGTACTAGCCGGTAAAGATCCTGAAGGTTTTTGACCAATACCTCGACGTTCGCTAGCGCGAGCGAGTTCGGCCCGTCACAGAGCGCGCTGTCTGGATCGGGGTGCACTTCCATGAACACGCCGTCCGCTCCAGCTCCGACCGCGGCTCGTGCGAGATGTGGCACCAGCGACCGGTCGCCGCCGGTGCACGCGTCGCCGCGTCCCGGGTACTGCGCGGAATGGGTCGCGTCGAACACTACCGGAAAGCCGTACCGCTTCATGCGGACGATAGACCGCATATCAGCGACCAAATCCTGATACCCGAACATGGAGCCGCGTTCGGTCAACATAATCCGGTCATTGCCCGTGGAAAGGACCTTGTTGATTGCATGTTGCATGTCCTCTGCCGCGAGAAATTGCCCCTTTTTCAGATTGAGGACCTTGCCCGTGCGGCCGGCTGCAACCAGGATGTCCGTCTGACGGCACAGAAACGCAGGAATTTGGATGATGTCGAGCACTTCAGCCGCCATTTCGGCTTGTTCAGGCGTATGAATGTCCGAGAGAATCGGGAGGCCGGTCTTTTCACGCACCAGCGCGAGGACCTCGAGTCCTTTCTCGATACCCGGCCCGCGAAAAGACTCGACGGACGTCCGATTGGCCTTGTCAAAAGATGCCTTGAAGACCACAGGCGCTTCAGCGGCTACGCTCACGCGCGCTACTTCAGCCGCGACTTCAAGCGCCATTTGCTCCGATTCGATGACACAAGGCCCGAGAATGAAAAAGAGACCGCTGTTGGCTCCAAGACGGTATTGGCCCACCTCGACGGCCATAGGACCGGAACGGGAATCGTTCATGCGTGTTTTCCTCCGAAGGGTCCCCTGATTGACAGGACAAGACTATGCGCGTGCAGATCATAACGTGGATCGATTTCTAGGGATAGGTCTGAAAACAGGAAGGTGCGGGCTTAGGCACAAAATGATCGGTAATCCAATCATGGAGACGATACAATGGTCTCCTTTGTCCCCCATCACCAGACGGTGAACGTCCCTCCCCATCAACGGAAAGGTTCAGAAAGGAGGTGTTCCCGTGTTCCATGAAATGCGCCGCGCCCAGGCTTCAGCCGCTCACTCCATCGTAGGCTCCGAACCCGATCCATCTACCCGGATGCGCCGAACGTTATTCGGAACTTCTTCCTCGTTCGTGCGTCGGGCCCTGTTGTACTCGACACATGCCCTGATGTAGGACACGAAGAGCGGGTGCGGACGCATAGGCCGCGACTTGAACTCAGGATGAAACTGGCAGCCGATGAACCATGGGTGATCGCTGTACTCCACCAACTCCACAAGTTTCCCGTCGGGTGACAACCCGCCCGGCTTCAAGCCTTTCGCCGCGAGTTCCTCCCGATACGCGGAATTAAACTCGTACCGATGTCGGTGCCGCTCGCTGATAACCTGAGTCTCGTAGATCTCGAGACAGCGGCTCTCGGGTAAGAGCGTGCACTCATAAGCGCCCAATCGCATTGTGCCGCCTTTATCAGTGATCGATCGCTGCTCATCCATAAGGTGAATTACCGGGTGGGGCGTGTCAGGGTTGAACTCTGTAGAGCTTGCGCCTTCGAGGCCACACACGTTGCGGGCGAACTCAGTGACCGCCATTTGCATGCCGAGGCAAATACCGAAGTATGGGATGCGATTCTCTCGCGCATACTGGACGGCCTTAATCTTCCCCTCAATACCGCGTGAACCGAAGCCGCCCGGGACAAGAATGCCGTCCACATCGTCGAATTCGGTGCAGAGCCCCTGTTTTTCGAGGAGTTCGGAGTCGATGAACTTCAAGTTCACCCGTGCGTTATTGTGAACGCCGCCGGCAAAGAGCGCCTCATTGAGGCTCTTGTACGACTCCTTCAGATCGACGTATTTACCCACGATGCCGATGGTGACCTCGTACTCCAGGGACCTGACTCGATTCATAAAGGCTTCCCAACCGTCCAGCACAGGTGCCCTGGTCCAGATGTTAAGCAATTCTACTATCTTCTGATCGAGTCCCTCTGCATGGAACTTGAGCGGCAGCTCGTAAATACAGTCCACGTCCTCCGCAGCGATGACCTCTTCAGGACGAACATTGCAAAATAGCGCTATTTTTTCCTTCACTTCGCGGGTGATCTTCTTTTCGGTCCGACAGATAATGATTTCGGGCTGGATACCGACCTCCCGAAGGGCCTTCACACTGTGCTGGGTCGGTTTGGTTTTCACCTCGCCGGAGCCCTTCAGATAGGGCAAGAGCGTGAGATGGATGTAAAGCACGTTTTGCGGTCCCAGATCAGCCCTGAGTTGGCGGATTGCCTCAAGGAACGGCAGGCTCTCTATGTCCCCAACCGTGCCGCCGACTTCGACAATGGCCACATCCACACCATTCCCGAGATCACGGATCTTCATCTTGATCTCGTCGGTGATGTGAGGAATGACCTGGACAGTGGCTCCCAGGTATTCGCCCCGACGTTCTTTCTGAATTACCGAGTCGTAAATCTGTCCCGTGGTGAAATTGTTCTTCTGACCGAGCACCGCAGAGGTGAACCGCTCGTAGTGTCCGAGATCCAGGTCTGTCTCGGCTCCGTCGTCAGTGACGAAAACCTCTCCGTGCTGGAAAGGGTTCATGGTCCCTGGGTCTACGTTGATATAGGGGTCCATCTTGAGCAGTGTCACGGTCAAGCCTCTGCTTTCCATGAGCGCGCCGATGGTGGCTGCGGTGAGTCCTTTGCCAAGCGAGGAAAGTACACCGCCTGTGATGAATATGAACTTTGTGCTCTTGTACATGGCCCCTCCCCGAATGCCTTCAGGTTGGAGGCGGCAGGTCGCGGGCCTTCGGCGCGTCCGCTTCGGCCTCGAAAGGTTCAAGCCGCCGGTTGGCGATTACAGTCCGATCTACAAAATAAATATATTAACATAAGAATATGTCTCTCTCAATCCGCCGACACATACTCTGACCGACCCGAGGACGGGCTATCTCTATCGCAACCCGCTCCAAAGTCAAGCACCGTTTGCAGAAAAGAGTCAATTCCTTGAAATGACAAGAAAAATGTCGGAAGCTTCACCCGGAATTGCGCCTTGCCCTCACTGGAGGTCCTGCCCCGTGAGGATGCGATAAATCTCCAAATACTTCTCCCGAGTGCGCGCGATAATCTCCTCAGGCAGAACCGGTCCAGGTGGGGTCTTGTCCCAGTCGAGGCCCTCCAGATAGTCCCGCACGAACTGCTTATCGAGAGACGGGGGCGATATGCCCGGGCGATACTGATCCTTGGGCCAGAACCGGGAGGAATCAGGCGTGAGCGCCTCGTCGATAAGGGTCGGCACACCATCTACCAGGCCGAACTCGAACTTGGTGTCCGCAATGATAATGCCTCGGTCTTCCGCCCACCGCGCGCCGAAGAGATAGAGCTCGATGGTCTTGTCTCGCAGCCAGACCGCGGTCTCTCGGCCCACGAGATCCACAACCTTGGCGAAAGAAATATTCTCGTCGTGAACTCCGACCTCTCCCTTCGTGGATGGGGTGAACAACGGCTCAGGCAGCTTATCAGCCTGCTTGAGACCTGGAGGCAGCGGGATGCCGCACACCTTTCCGGTGGTTTGATAGTCCTTCCAGCCGCTCCCTATGATGTAGCCTCTCGCCACGCATTCCACGGGGAAAGTTTTCGCCTTTTTCACCAACATGCTTCGCCCTTGCAGAATCTCTGCAAAGGGACGGCACGGCTCAGGATAGGCGTCAGGGTCGGCCGAAACGACATGATTCGGCACCAGCCCCGCCATTCGATCCATCCAGAATACGCTGAGACCATTGAGTACCCGGCCCTTGTCGGGGATTGGGTCCGGCAGGACAACGTCAAACGCAGAAAGTCGGTCCGTCGAGACAATCAGGAGCTTATCGCCGAGATCGTAAATGTCCCGCACTTTGCCGCGGCCGGCAAGCACCAGCGGGGACAAATCAGTGCTTTTCACAGTAATCGGTCGAGTCATGGCGCTTTCCTTAATTGACAATAATCATGGGTTGATTAACCTATCACTCATATAATTACCATGCAACCGGTATCGAAAATCCGCGCACCGCGCAAACACCCATGTCCGGACTGCACCATGTGCCAGGGCTGTTCCGATACGCGTTGCCGCGCGTGCCGCTCGGGGAGGACCACAAATACTAAGCGCAAGTTATCAATAGAAGAGCAAATCGCGCTCTATAACTCAATCAACCATGATCTGCTTGGAATTGATCCCGTGCCGTGCTCGGCACACCAATCCGAGCCTCAATCATCGGGCTCAATCAATCCTCTGTGCCCGACGACCGTTCGAGCGCCTCACGCACCATTAGCTCCAGATGGCGTACCATTGCCTGAATGAGTATCCGTGACTGTTCACCGGTGAGACTTTCTCCGGCCGCGAAATCCTGCCACGCGGCGAAAGCCCATGTGTCGATCGCCGGTTTCACCAACCCGTCATGCCTTACAAGGATCTTTGACACACTGTAGCCGATTCGCTCCTCAGCGGAGAGATACTGAACGAGGTGGGCCATTTGATCCGGCCATAGCGCGGGATCGGGTTCCCGCATAAATACCTGGAGAAGGTCGTCCGAAAGCTCCTCCAGCACCGATTGAGGGATCCGCCGGTCTCCTATGAGGAGCACGCGTTCGGCTATGAGAGGTTTCTTACGAATATGCGTCATTTGAGGTCACCAACTGCAACCGATGAAATCCGAAGGACGATGAGACCGCACCGCCCGGCACTGTGGCCGGATTCATCCTTCAGGCTCATTGAGTTATCTATTTGAAAGCGCATGGGTGTCAGTCCAGGACCGGCATAAAAGCCGACCCCCTCGTCATTACAAGAGATGGGAGGCAATGCGCGGCACCGTATTTCGGGAATGAAGCACCAAAAGACAGTAGGGAAAAGGAGAGAAGTTGTCAACGACGCGCGGTTACGAGATCGGGAATCTCCCAGCGCGCCTTCACCGGCCCCATGGGCGAGTTTGTGAACCGCTTGGCTACCTGCATACCCTTGAGTTCCGTTGGAGTGAAGTAAGCGAGAGGATTGTACATCTGGTTGCGCACGCGAACTTCGAGATGCAGATGCGGCCCTGTGGTGTTGCCCGTGTTTCCAACAGTGGCAATCCTCTGACCCCCCTTCACTTTTTGTCCCTTTTTGACAAAGATCTGGTCTAGGTGGGCATACTGCGTGTACACGCCCTTGCCGTGGTCGACCAGCACAATTCGCCCATATTTAGCGAAATTCTCCTTGCGGCCGGTGAAGAGCACCAAACCGTCCGAGCAGGCGAGTACGGGCTGTCCGACCGGAGCAGCGATATCCAGTCCCTTATGAAACACACCCCACCGAAACCCGAAGGGAGAAGTCAGAACGCCGCGAGGTACGGGGAATTTCAGCTTGGGCACTGCTGGATGCCTGTTGCCTCGAATTGCCGCGGCTGCGTCGGCCGCGGAAACGTCTGCGGCTGCAGTCTTCTGATGTTGAGCGCTCTTCGATCGATCCGCCGCATAGCGTGTGGCGTCTAGACTATCTACGAGCGCCTCCGCGGGCAGGAAGATTGTGTCACCCATTTTGAGCTTGTAAGGAGGGCGAAGATCATTGACGGCAGCCACTTTCTTGAGATTAAGGCCGTATACGGAGCAGATATGCTGGAGTGTCTCGCCTCGACCTACAATGTGGAAAGCGCCCTCTTCGTCGAGGGAAGGCGATTCGGGTTGCTGTTGGTCAACCTTGGCGGCGACCTGAGGCGGCTGCGGCGCCTGTGCTGCCTGCACAGGGTAGGGAGCCTTCTTGACGATTCCTGTGATCGCGGAACAGGACGTGCAGAAAGGGAGGAGGATCACGATCAACCAGAATGGCCTCGGCCGCATGCCTTCTCCAGGAAGCGAAGTGGTCCGACGGAGGATATCATATCAGATATGGTTAAAAAATTCAACAATAATAATGACTAAAAATAAAATATCAAACTAAAATATAAAGTGTGGTTTGACTGCGAACGTAACCACTCTCTTTCCTGCACAAAAACTTCCCAGATGTGGAAAAGGTTTTCTAAGACGCGCTACGCGATGATCCGGCGAGGTGAAGGCGGTCGTAGACCTGAGGGCCGACCGCCTCCACCCGGGAGGCATCGTCCACCTGTTGGGATCATTTGGCCGCCGGAGCCTTCGGCGCAACGCTTTCCGGTGTGGTGGCCGCCGCTGGTTGTTGGGCGCTGCTCTGTGCCTGCTTCTTAGCTTCTTCGATCAGACCGTTAAGCTGAGATTTGATCTTCTCAAGGTCCTCGGCATAGCTGCCAATCTGGCGATTCAGGTTGGTCTGCGCCTGGCTCTTCATATCGGCCATTTGGGTCTGGAGTTGGGCTATCTGAGAGTCGATCATCACTCTTTGCTTGATGAGCTGGTCGACCGAATTGCGCAGGCCGATGACCTGATTGTTAAGGGAATCAGCGCTCGACGCCTTTGCCTGATCTATAAGGCTCTGGATTCGCTTGGCCTTTTCCTCGAGCGCGGAGACCTTCGCCGCCAGGTCGTCGGCATAGCAATTGAGACACGCTGCCACAAGGAAAACGGCACAGAGAAGAGTGAGCAAGCGGGTATTGATCATCGCTTCTCTCCTTGGTGTGATGAAATGGGGAGATTGAAAAATCTCCTTTCGGGGGGGACCATAGCACACGAATTTAAAAATGCAAGAAAAAAGATACATAAAGTCAATCTATTGTCAATATAACATCAAGAAATAGATAAGTAAAATATCAAAATTGTCCTTATTCACAGTTGATATTAATTGATTCTCACCAGGCAAGACACCCCCTGTCCATTTGCAAGGTCAGTAGCTCCTCGTTGAACCTGTCAGTGCGGGCATATCACTGAACGAATTCAAGCCGCAGACGCGTTTCGCGTGAAGCTTTCCCCCCTCACCTGGAGAATATCATTCGCTGTCAAGCGCCCGCGTGGCCTGCCGGAGGAAACTTTTTGAAATGTCACGGAACGCGCTCCGATCGTGCAACATTTGACCTCTTGCAGACAAAATCCAGTCGATAGGGGAGACCAGGGCTGTTTTTTTATTTACATTGCTCAAGGAGGGTGGTAATGGTCGGTTGCGACAGAGAAAAAACGGGTCAAATGCTTTATGACCAGCCGCGTGCCGTGATCGATGGCCCCGGCAACCGTGAGTGTGCGTCGATCCCATACCTGAAGAGCCAGGGAAGGATGAAGACCATGAGGGATCCCGTCCGTGGCTTCGTCTCGGATCGGTTGATGGTTCAGCGGAAACTCGATAGATGTCGGTTGGTTGTGCGAAGGGATTCAATCGCTTGTTCCATCTTTCCCCGTGTGCAGCGCAATCCTCGTATGCCCCTGCGATTAGTCATATCTTCGTTTCTCTTCGCGTTCGGGCTCGATGCACTCTCTTTGTCCCGCCAAGCAGCGGCCGCCCAGATTCCAGGAGAATCACAAACGGGAATCCTCTACGCGATCACGCATCTCCATCCGATCGCATACATAATTCTT
>JAIWNO010000068.1 GCA_020216785.1 Desulfomonile sp. | reverse complement strand
CTTCTTATATTCGTGCTGTCAGTGGCGAATCTGGCATACCAGGGGCATCTTACGCGTGGCCGAAAAGCGCTGTTGTTGATACTTCGCAGAGGACGCTTTTCGGAAGAGGCCGATGTTCCTCCGCCCGAGCCGGCGCTCCGCGGCGTTGCACAAGCACGGCCGGGCACCAAGACGGCACTGCCGCGATCTGTCTCTGAGGAAGAGGAGCGACTTCAAGAAGGAATCGTCGGTCCGGCCCGAGCGGTCAGAAGACCGTCAGCCTCCCGGGGACGTCAACCCACCCCGCTCGACGGCGTCAATCATACGCTGCCGGTGCTGTCACCGAGGGGTGGCAATGGTGTGGCTGTCAGCGAAAAGGTACCCGACAAGTCGGCCGCCGGGCCTGAGTTCCGATTTACGTCCGCAGTTGAAGTCCCTCCTCCGGACGAAATCGAGCGGAGAGGGCGTGAGCAACTGGTCGTTACCGGTGCGGTGTGCGGGCCCGACGGAAGAGGACTGGGCGCGGTGATCGTGTATCTCGTGGACGATCAGGGCAACCGCGTCGGCCAGTCATGCCGAAGCCTTCCCGAAACCGGAGAGTTCAAGGTTCACGTGAATTCTCCAGGCCGGTACGTGCTCCACGGGTACAAGCGAGGTTTTGTCGAGGATTCCTCCGAGGCCCCGATCTTACCGCTGGAGTCGGGCAAGATAGAAGGTTACATGCTCCGAATGATCCCTGATGGCTGCGTTGTCCATGGGAAAGTCGTCACCGATGCGGCATCCCCTGCTCCAGCAGGCATGGAGGTGCGGTGCGTGTGCGAGGGCGGTGCTGCCGGGGGGATCGCCTCGACCGACAGCGCAGGCAGGTTCAGGATTTTCGGCGTTTCATCGGACGCTACTTGCCGTATCGAGGTGCGTAACGCGAGCGGGGAGGTAGTTTTCTGTTCCGAACCGTTTGAGACGTCCGGACACAGAGAGGTTCACCGTGAACTTAGTTTCTCAGTGGCGGCCGCTCACGAGGACAGTGGTCAGGGAAGCGCAGAGACGGCCGCCTCATCTGAAAGGGATCACGAATTCCCCGATCCCCCGGTCCCGCCAGTCACCGGTCCTGTTTCATAGACCCATGTCTCGATCGGTTCTCGGAGGCGCGAGACAACGATCCTGTTGATCCTGCTTTCCATATGTGACTGAATGAGTGCTGTGACTTCCTCGATGGGGTAGCACGAATCGAGAAGATCGATCTTGTTGAGCAGCGGTGTCACCCGTGCGCGCGACGGCACTCGAAACAACGCTCCTTCGGGTCCGGCAAACAACCGCGCCAGCGCAAAGGGCGTGATCGGTTCTCCTTCGCGGATTCCAACCACCGAAAGGAAGCGCTCGAGTCGGAACACAGTGGCGCCGGTGGCTGGTTTTCCCACACAATCGAGCCCCACCACCGGAATCACGAGGTCCACTACAGCCGGAATCACGGGCTCCCAGGGCTCGGGCGCTTTCACAGGGCGACCCGCGGCCCCATCGGCCTCTACCACCGCCACGTCGGCAAGTTGAAGAATTGTCTCTAAGTCCGATTCTGAAATTCCGTCGAGCTTGCCGGAGGAAAGAAGGTTGCGGCCCACCGTGACATGTGGGGTGTCTGCAAGGAGTCGCGGAAGCGTTTCGAGGCGGGGGTCCTTGTCGAGGAGCAAAAGGGCCGGCGATTGGCCGGCCGCGGGCGGGAAGATCTTGGTGGTAGTCGTGGTCACAACTCGCCGCCCGGTCGCCGCGATTTCGGCGGCCAGCCGGAACATACCGGAAGTCTTGCCTCCTGCGCCTACGAGGGCCACCACCCGGATCGACGGGTCGATTTGGAATGAAGATACAAGAGAACCGGTCCGGACCAGCACCGACTCATTCTCTGTCGGAAATTAAATCCATGGCGGGGTAAGACTGTAGCGAACTCTGAACGAGGCCGCGTTGCCCGAGATGATCATGGGGCCTTTGCAGTGTTGATTCTTATAGAATTCCAGCGTGTAGGTGCCCCAATTGCCGATGTCGTAGCATTTGGTCTGGTTACCCCACGTGACCCAAACCTTGAAACGGTCGATCAGTTCGTACGGGGGATTGACGCGGATGTCGTACACCTGGACGTACACCGGGCCGATGTGCCCGTCGGGCCAATTGATCAGGTAACGCGTTCCGCGGGCCGAGCAGACCGTCGCGAGCGCGATAAGAGCGAGAGCGGTGAAAATGACAAGACAGATCCATCTCTTCATGGCATTCCCCTTGGAAGACCCACGGGTCTCCGGTGATAGATCGAAGATAATATATCATAATTACCAATATGTTGGAAGTATTTTATGATCTATTGCTTGATGAATCCGGCACGCAGTGGATTCGCCACGTCAATTTCTTAATTCAGGAATTTGACTTCATTCCGGTGAGCATTACTCGGCAGGACGCCTGCTTTCATTGATAAATGGTGGGGTTCCGAAGCCCGTCACTGGAAGTCATGTCAATCGGGCCGGTACAACAGATGGAGGAAGTGAATTTATGGCGCAAAAGGAGGTGTTGATGCGGCTCCGGCAGCACGCGATGGAGATCTTTGACGCCGCTCTCGATGCCGGAGACCCTGTGAAGGCGGTTAAAGGCGCCGTGCGTCGCGAAGGGGACGAACTGGTGGTGAGTGACCTGCGGATCGATCTGAAAAAGGTCCAGCGCGTCCTCGTAGTAGGAGCCGGCAAGGCCACGGCTGCAATGGCTGGGGCGGTCGAGGAACTCCTCGGCGATCGCCTCGACCTCGGTTTGATCAGCGTAAAGTACGGCCACGCCGTCCCCCTCGCGCGAGTAAAGGTGAAGGAAGCAGGACACCCGATTCCGGACCGCAACGGCGAGGACGCTGCCCGTCAGATTATGGAGCTTCTGCTCGACGCTGTGGCGAAGGATCTCGTGATTTCGTGTATATCAGGCGGAGGCTCTGCGCTCTTGCCTCTCGCGGCAGATCCGGTGACTCTCAACGAGAAGGTGGAGCTGACCCGTCTTCTGCTTGGGGCAGGCGCGGACATCCACGAGATGAACGCTGTCCGGAAACACCTCTCGGTTACTAAGGGCGGCAACCTGATGCGGATCGCGTATCCGGCGCGGGTATTGAGCCTCATATTGTCGGATGTGGTGGGCGATGAGCCCGACACAATAGCATCCGGACCTTTTGCTGCGGATCGTTCGACCTTTGAGGAGGCTCTTGGCGTATTGGAAAAGTATGGGCTCCTAACAAAAGCGCCACGCTCTATTGTTCAAAGGCTGGAAGACGGCGCAGCCGGACTCGTACCCGAGACACCGAAGCCGGGCGACGAGATCTTTTCACGCGCGTGGAGCGTAATAGTCGGATCGAACGCCGTATCGCTTGCCGCGGCCGCGATTGCCGCGCAAAAGCTCGGTTATCGCACTATGATTCTCTCTTCTCGCATTGTGGGTGACACCACGCAAGCCGCACTCTTTCACGCGGCGATCGCGGAAGAAGTCCGGGCCACGGGCCACCCGATCATCCCGCCTGCGTGCATCCTCAGCGGAGGGGAAACAACCGTAACGCTGCGCGGGAATGGTTTGGGCGGTCGGAACCAGGAATTTGCTCTTTCGCTGGTTGAAATCGCGGCGCGACTTCACAATGTGGTGATTCTCTCGGCCGGCTCTGACGGCACGGACGGTCCGACCGACGCGGCCGGCGCGTTGGTCGATACCACGACGTGTGAGCGTGCAGTGAGTCTGGGGCTCGATCCGAGTCTGTATCTTCGGAACAATGATTCCTATCACTTCTTCGAGCCACTGGGGGATCTGATTAAGACAGGGCCGACGCTCACCAACGTAATGGACGTGCGGATAATGCTGTTCGCGTGAGACCGAGGACGTGCGTTTGTGGCCAACGTCTTGAAACTCCATTAATTGAGTGCTGAATTGTCAATTGTCATTTGCTCAGGAATCTTTTCCCCAAGAGCTTTTTGTGCTTGACAATACAGAGGAATTTCACTAGCGTACATTAATTTCAAAGGGGTTGTGATTCGCCGCTCCCTGCTGGTCACGGTGCCCCGTTGCACGGGCAGCTACCGGTAACTAGCCGGCGTCAGGCGGACGGCGAAAGCTATCTGCCTCGATAAAGTTCGCAACATCCTCAGCCAGTGGAAAGAACTCGCAGCAAGGCCTTAGGTGTGAAGGCATCAGTGCTTGCGCAGCACCCCTTGGAGGACATTCGGGCCAGGGGTCGCGGGGAGCCGGAAGCCCTCATGGAGTGGAGCAGGTTCTTGTGCTGCCGTGTGGGCTGTGGGTCGATTGAGGGCCAAGCTGAGGGCGCGGTTGGATTCAACGGATTTTGGGTGGGGCGTGACTGTCCCCTAGGTTAGAGAAAGGAGAAAGCTATGGCGGAAATAGGACATGGCGGCAAAGAAATAGTCGAACGGATCATGGACCCCGCGAAGGCCAAAGAGGCCATCAAGGGTCTGACTGAGATTCCCATCAGAAGCCAGCTTGCCAACGAAGTTATTGGCATCTCCTACGGGTTTTTCAGCCCGCTGGAAGGCTTCATGGGCAAGGCTGACGTCGAGTCTGTGTGCAAGAATATGAAGCTTGTCGACGGAACGGTGTGGAGCATTCCGATCCTCTTTGACCTATCCGACGAAGAGATCAACCAGTATGGAGTCGCTCCGGGCAAATCAGTGCTCTTGACCTATGGCGGCAATCCTATGGCCATCTTCGAGGTGACCGAGATATTCGACTACGACCGCAAGTCCATGTGCAAGGACGTGTACGGTACGGACGAGAACAAACACCCGGGCTGCGCCCGCACTTACGGATACAAGGCCAAGTTTGTCGGTGGTAAGATTACCCTGGTCAATAAGCCAAAGATCAACTCACCCTATGATCCGTACTTTATCCCACCCCTGGAAATGCGCAAAAAATTCAAGGAAAAGGGCTGGGTCCGTACCGTCGCCCACCAGACGAGAAACGTGCCCCACACAGGCCATGAGTGGCTCATGAAAGGCGCGTGGTTCCAGACATACGGCGAACTCTCCATTGAAAAGCCCATCGTCGGCGTACTCGTCAACGCGATCATCGGCGAGAAACGGAAGGGTGACTACATCGACGAGGCGATCATTCTGACCCAGGACGAGTTGCGCAAGTCCGGTTATTTCAGTGACGATACCCATCTCACCTCGCTCACTTTCTGGGACATGCGGTACGCCGGCCCGCGTGAGGCCGTTTTCCACGCGGCACTGCGCACCAACCTCGGTCTTAGCCACCATATGTTCGGCCGCGACCACGCGGGCGTGGGCACATACTACGGCCCATACGACGCTCACCACATGCTCGCCAAGATCCAGGACGGCCTGAGCATCACTCCGGTGTACTCCATGAACTGGCTGTATTGCCCCCATTGCGGTGAGATCACCTCCGAGGGTCTGTGCGCTCATAAGAAAGAGTGGCAGAAGTTCAGCGGCACGGTTATCCGGAGCATCGTGCAGGACGGCGTCAAGCCCCCGCGGTTGATTTTCCGGCCGGAAGTGTTCGACCTGGTCATGGAATGCGCTGAGAAGTATGGGTTCGGTTCGCCCTTCGTAACGGACGAGTACCTCGAGAAGCGGATTCCTGTCTTCGAAATACCCCCGATGAAGTAGGAGGTGACGATATGTCAGAGAAATACCCCATAAATATCTGGATCAACGAAGAGCGCTTCGCCAAACTCCAGAAGGCGGGTTTGGGCGAGATGTGCGAAGAGATGCTCGCCGGCTTGAAGGTTCTGCGCGTTTATGCGGACGACGCTGAGAAAGACAAGATTCTCAAGGTCTTCCCCACGGCGAAGTTCGACAGCGCCACAACGAAAAGCATTGAGTTGCTGCCGCCCAAAGTGAAGGACGCAATCTTCGACAAAGTCGTGGAAAAGCAGTCCCTCGATATCATGGGCGAGTTCCTCAAAGCCTACTAACTCATCGCCCAATTCCGGGGTGTCTCCGGACAGTATGTCCGGGGGACCCCGGCCCCCGCCTTCGTTGCTCTAGGCCCTCCACCAGCGCTTCTGAACAATCAACCCGGTAAGATAAGTTGCGTTACTTGGTTTTGGCTGTTAAACTACACACGTTAGGCTTGCCGGGCCGCAATCTCCGGCCGCCTGGGTCTGCGGCTTTGGTTTTTGTGCGTCCAGTCCGAAATCCGGACGCATTCGCCCTCGTGATCGTCACTGCCCTCCGTGACGTATCACAGAGTGAAAATTAGAGGGAACATTCTGTTCATGGGCGATATTTTCGACAAGTGCTACGCCTTTGACGGCGGTATCAACGCAGCCAAAGCCGCCGGCATCTATCCGTATTTCAAGGCTATCTCCAAACTGAACGGGCCGCACTGTACGGTGAATGGTCGTAAGATGATTATGCTCGGCTCGAACAACTACCTTGGCCTTACAACACATCCCAAGGTAAGAGAAGCGGCCAGGAGAGCCTTGGAGTGGTATGGAACGAGCTGCTCGGGATCGAGGTTCCTTAACGGCACGCTTGACCTTCACGAACAACTGGAGAGAGAACTCGCCGAATTTGTGGGCAAGCCTGCTGCTCAGGTCTTCTCCACCGGGTTCACCACGAACCAGGGGACCATCGCGCCGCTTGTCGGACGGGACGACACGGTGATAATTGACCGCTTGGTCCATGCAAGCATCATCGACGCGGTGCGACTCGGATTCGGCAAGGTGAGGCGCTTCCGGCACAATGATCCGGAGTCGCTTCGACGCAATCTCGAAGTCAGTCAGGAATCTCGCGGAGTGCTTGTCGTTGTGGACGGCGTGTATAGCATGGATGGCGACATCGCTCCGCTCCGTGAGATCGTCGCCCTGTGCAAGGAGTACGGTGCACGGATTATGGTTGACGACGCTCATGGCCTCGGCGTACTGGGCAAGACCGGCCGAGGGGTGCTCGAGCACTTCGACGTCACCGACCAAGTGGATTTGGTGATGGGCACTTTCAGCAAGTCGTTCGCGTCTTTGGGAGGATTTGTCGCCGGAGACGAGCAGGTGATTTCGTATATCAAACACAACTCCCGCGCGCTTATCTTCCAGGCCGCGATGCCTCCCTCCGCGATCGCGGCGGTCTTGGCCGCGCTCGACGTCATCCGAACAGAGCCGGAGCACCGGGAGCGGCTCTGGGAAAATACGCGTTTTCTCATGGACGCGTTCCGGACGCTCGGCTTTGACACCGGCGCATCGGAGACACCGATTATCCCCATCATTATCGGTGATGACATACCTACTGCGATATTCTGGAAGCGCCTGTTCGACGAAGGGGTTTTCACCAATTGCGTGGTCGCACCGGGGGTGCCGCCCGGAGCGCAGCGGTTGAGGACGAGCCTGATGGCGACGCACACCCGTCCCGACTTGGAGATTGTGGTCGAAGTGTGCGGCCGCGTGGGGAAGGAACTGGGACTAATCAAGTGATGGAGCCTGGAATATGAGATCAAACATCCCCCCGATCGAGCGATGTGTCGGCATCGTGGCCATATTGATTGTCCTCTTCGCTGCGGCTACGTTCGTGGGCCAAGAGGCGGTCCCTTCAGAAATCGGACGTGGAGACAAGACCATAATTGCGCAAGCCACGGACGAAAAGGCATCCGCAGAGCAACCCGCCATTGCGAACGAGACGGAGAAACCGGCTGCTGTCGATCAGGCGGACGAGCGAATCAAGAAGATCGAAGAGCTACTCGTGAGCACGGAAATCCGCAGCTACGAAAATAAGCTTATGGCGCGGCAGCTGATTCGCAACACGCGGTGGCAGATAGGAATCCTGCTCGTAATTGCCGTTCTGCTCGCTGCATCACTTTGGGTGCTCGGACGTCAGCGGGCGCTGCCTCGGTCAGACCTTTCCGCGGAAATGGCCACCACTCTGGTCGCGGTTGAGGAGCGCCAGGCGAAGCTGGCAAATATCCTGAAAGACATTCAGCAGGAGATTGACTACGTGCACTCGATGTCAGTACCCGACCTCAAAAAGCTCATCGAACAAGCTGAACGGTACATCGAGCAAAACGAAAAAGACCTTGCCCGTGCCTCGACGAGCAAGAAGCAGGCCGGGCCAACAGAGGCCGCCAAACCGGAGCGATGATCTGGCTCGGATTCGTGAGCGGAGTGTCGCTGAGTCTGAACATGAAATGCCGGAGGACGATTTCCCTCCGGTTTTTTTCGTCCCCGTGGGGCGTATCAATTTATACGAGCTTGCGTTCGAAACGACATTGCTCATTGGCCGGTGTCGTCTCCGCGCCCTCCGCGTGATCCGCGGCTGATGAGCATTTTGGGGGCCGCACATCCGAATGACCACCCAGTTCCCGAAATAATTCTTGACAGCCAAGATCTTCCGGCGGTACTTTATTTATTAAATAATACTTAATGCCCGCCATGAGCAGGGCTCGCTTGGCCAATGCCAGCCGATTCCGGAAGGCGGAAAAGCGCCTCCCCCGGTGCGCCGGTCGATCGTGAAGCAGTCGGGGATGAACGCCGGGTTTTGTCGCGGGAAGTTCCAGTCATTCGTGGTCCAAAAGAATCACCATGGGTTAGGGTCTGAAAAGGGCTTGACTCTTTGGTTGATTAGAATATAGTTAACAGATTAGCAAATAATTAACGCCAGCTTTTCCCACGCTGAGGCTTTTCATGCCCATTGAGGTGGAGATCGGGTCAAAGATCAGGGCCCGGCGCCAGAGCAATGGACAGACTCTCAAGCAGCTCGCCGAGAAGGTAGGATGCAGCAGCGCATACCTGTCGCAAATAGAGCACGGAAAGGTCTCACCGTCGATTGCCAGTCTGAAGAGAATCGCTGAGGCCCTTCAGGCCAAGATTACCGATTTCTTCATGGAATCGGGGACAGATGTCCCTGTGGTGCTCCGGCCTGATCAGCGAGTCCTCATTTCGCTCGACCGGTGGAATGCCAAAATTTGGTCGCTGGTTTCGGACCCTAAGAACAAACGGATGCACCCGTTTTATACGATAATCGAGCCGGGTGGCGGTTCTCACGAGTCATATGCGCATGTGGGCGAGGAATTTGGGATCGTGCTCAAAGGTCAGCTCGAGATAGAACTGGACGGTGTCTCGCACGTGGTCCGGGAAAACGAGAGCTTTTATTATAATTCCTCGCTTCCCCATAACTGGACGAATCCGGGAAAGGAAGAAACAATTGTGGTGTGGGTGATCAGCCCACCCACGTTCTAGCCTTGGTCAGCCGTTGTTATACCTCCATCACGGAGATCAATCCTAAAACTGCCAGCGGATCGGTCCGCGGCCATTGACAGGTTCATCTGGGGAACCGCCGGACGAACCGGACCACAAGGAGAGGATGGACGCCATGAGAAGAATCTTTTGCCTTGTCTGCGCCCTGTCGGTTTCAAGTTTGCTGCTCCTCGGGAGCGGTCCGGCCTTGGCGGAAAGCCCGTCCAAGCTGCACCTCAAGTTCAGCACGTGGCATCCGCCCGCGAGCCGGGAAGTAACCACGGTCTGGATTCCCATGCTGGAGGAGCTTAAAAAGAGAAGCGACGGCCGGATCACGTACACGATGTACGCGGGAGGAGCTTTGGGCAAAGGTCCCGAGCACTTCGATATCGTGAAAAAGGGTCTCTCGGATATGGGCTATTTCACAGCCACATGGACGCCGGGTCGGTTCCCGTTGACCGACGTCCTTTCGCTCGCGGCCTGGGTGGATGGAAAAGACCTGGCGACAGCGATCGGCAACGAGGTGTACCACAAAATCCTGGAGAAAGAGTTTCAGGACGTGAAAGTGCTCGAGCTGAACGGTTGCATTCAATCGTTCGTGTGGACCACTAAACCGGTTCGCACATTGGAGGATCTGAAGGGTAAGAAGCTCCGATCGCCCGGCGGTATGCAGACCGCCTATATCAAGTCCTTGGGTGCGGAGCCGGTTTTCATGCCGCTCGGGGACGTGTACATGGCAATGGATACCGGTACCATCGACGGCTTGGTAACGTGTCCGCCACTGGTCCTGGCTTTCAAACTGCACGAAGTGGCCAAGCACGG
>JAIWNO010000067.1 GCA_020216785.1 Desulfomonile sp. | reverse complement strand
TGTCAAGGCGACGTTCGGCTGTGTTTCCGAAGGTGTGGTCATGAACAAGAAGACATGGGAGAAGACCCCGCCCGATTTGCAGAAGATCATCATGGAAGTGGCGGGCAATCCGTTTGCGACAACCCACGGCCTCGACAAAAAGACCTATGCCCAGATGATGGATGAGCTCAAGGCCAAAGGCGTGACCATTTACGATCTGCCCAAGGACGAAGAAGCCAAATGGTTCAAGGGCTTCCAGGAAGCCACAAGGGCCTGGGTCGCCGAAATGGAGAAACAGGGCTTACCGGGAAAGGAAGCGGTTGAGGCCTTCTGCAGCGCAGCCGAGAAGCACGGGTCGTCGTGCGTTGCGTTCCCACCTGAGTGGAAGACCGAAAAGAAGTAGGAGTGTTGAGCCTCACCGTCGTCTTAGTAGGTTGATCCATAGATATGCTGCCCTAAGCCGCTAGGCAAGGTGAAGTGTTGACCGAAGCGATATGCTTTGTAGGAGCGGGTCTGAGACCCGCTCCTCCTCGAGGCCGTCGCTGACGACTACGTTAAGGCATTCACGGATCGATCTACTGGTTGGAGGGGTGGGCGTCCCTGCCCGCCCGTCGTTCCCGCGAACGCGGGAATCCGGAAAAGACAACCGAATTCCTGCTTTCGCAGGAATGATGAGGCTTGGCGTGTGAATCGGACAAGAATCCCGGCAACTTGCATACAAAGTCGCCTTCACGGTGACAGCCCGAAGGAGACAGCGGCTTCAACCGCCCTGGAGAAATTATGTTTGGCAAATTCAGACAGGTTGTCCAGACGTTGACGCGTGCATTCGCGTACGTGGGCATGGCTTTCATTGTGCCCATGATGCTCTTGACCTCGACCGACGCCGTGGCCAGGGATGTTTGGAGCCGCCCGATCCGGGGCTCTTTCGAAATGTCGAGTTTCATGCTCTCGGTATTCGTCTTATTGGGATTGGCCTACGCCCAGCAGATGAAGGACCACGTCCATGTCACGATCCTTATCGACCGTCTGCCCCGGAAATGGCGCGACGCCTTGCGCATGTTCACCACTCTGCTGAGCATGGGTATCGTCGCCATCATGTGCTGGCAGGGAATCGTCGTGGCCTTTGAGTCGAGCGCGTTCTCCGACATGCTGCGAATTCCTCAGCTGCCGTTCCGGCTTCTTGTTGCGGTGGGAGGGTTGTTCTTGTTTCTGGAATTCCTCTTCGACCTCGTAGATCAAGCTCGGAGTTTCCTCGCATGACAGTCGATCCGGTCACCGTCGGCGCGCTCGGCGCGCTCAGCGTGTTCGTGCTCATATTCCTCGGGATGCCTATAGCATTCGCGATGATGCTCGTGGGCTTCGCGGGCTTGAGCGTGCTCTCTTCAATCGACGCGGCGCTTCCCGTGACTGCCAGCACCATGTGGGAGACCGCGTCGTTCTATTCGTACACTGTAATTCCGTTGTTCGTAATCATGGGTTCTTTCGCTGGCAGTTCGGGGATCACCAGAGACCTGTATGCATCCTTCGACAAGTGGACCCGCCGGGTACCGGGAGGTTTGGCTGTGGCCACCATCGGGGCGTGCGGGGCCTTCGCAGCCGTATCCGGCTCATCGGTGGCCACCGCAGCCACGATGGCCACAGTTGCCCTTCCGGAAATGGATCGGTTCAAGTATGATCAACGGCTCTCAACAGGGAGCGTGGCAGCCGGCGGAACGCTCGGATTTCTCATCCCGCCCAGCATCGGATTTGTCGTGTACGGTATGCTGACTGAGCAATCCATCGGCAAGCTGCTCATTTCCGGCATTCTGCCGGGCCTCCTGTTGATGGCTTCCTATATGACTGTCGTGTTGGTGTGGGTCAAACTCCGACCAGATGCCGCGCCACAGGATCTGGAGCCGGTGAGCTGGAGGGAGAGATTAGCGGCCCTCAACGGTGTGAAGGAGCCCCTGTTTATTTTCCTGTTCGTAATGGGCGGTATCTACACGGGACTGTTCACCCCGGATGAAGCGGCCGCGGTAGGAGCCACCCTGCTTCTGCTTATCGCTCTGATCAAGCGCAAGCTCACAGGCGCAAACCTGTTCAAGGCCATGACGGAATCGCTGCGCATCTCAGTGATGGTACTGATGCTCGTTGCCGGCGCGAACGTGTTCAGCTATTTCATGGCCCTTTCCACCATTCCCATGCAGGCGGCCAACTGGGTGACCAGCCTGAATGTTTCGCCGTACGTCATTCATGCGATGATCCTGTTTGTTTATCTCATCCTGGGATGCTTTATCGATGCTATCTCGATGATGGTCCTGACGCTGCCCGTCGTCTTCCCCATCATCCTGGCGCTGCACTTTGACCCGATCTGGTTCGGGGTCATCGCGGTCCTCATGATGGAAGCCGGCTTGATCACGCCGCCCATGGGCCTCAACCTGTTCACTGTGGCGGGCGCTGCCAAGGGAGTTCGTCTCGAAACGGTCATAAGAGGCGCAACGCCGTTTCTGCTGGCCATCCTGTTCGTGGCCGTGGTGCTGACCGCATTTCCGAAGATCGCTCTCGTGTTGCCCGATATGATGAAGCGATGATTAATTCACCGGATTTGTAGTTCGGCAATTGCCGCCGAGCTATTTTGATACCGTTTTTGAGAAACGAGGAGATAAGGATGGCGTTACTGCCGGAAGTTAAGAAACATTACGGAAAACTTAAGTTGCTTATTGACGGCGAATGGGTGGATTCAGCGTCCACCCTGGTTCATGAAGACGTGAATCCCGCCACGGGTGAAGTTATCGCGGAATTCCCCACTGCAACCCAGGAAGAGGCCCGCGCGGCGGTCGAAGCCGCTCAGCGAGGCTTCGAAGCCATGCGGAAGATCGCCCTTCGAGAAAGGGCGAGGATGCTCTTCGACATGCGCCAGAAATTCGAGGAGCATTTCGATGAGTTGCCCCGCGTCCTGACCCAGGACCACGGCCGGACGATCAAGGAGTCCATCGGATCGGTTCGCCGAGTGATCGAGAACATCGAATCCGCGTGTTCCGCGGCGTACGGCTTGGCCGCTCGTAACGAGCACATCGATGACTTGGCCAACGGCATTGACATGTGGTTGACTTGGGAGCCTTTAGGCGCGTTTCTCATCGTCACGCCGGGCAATATACCCATGCACGCGTGGTCTTCGTTCGTGCCGTACGCTCTGGCCGCGGGCTGCTCTGTTGTAGTGAGCCCGAGTCGACAGGATCCCGTTGCCGCGGAATATATTTGCCGAGTCGCGCTGGAAGCGGGCTGGCCCAAGGGAGCCATCAACATGGTTCACGGCGGCCGGGATATCAACAAATACATTCTTCGTCAGCCGGAAATCCAGGGCCTGGGGTTCATCGGCTCCTCTCACGCCGGCTGGGAACTTTTCAAACTCTGCGGTGAGCTGGGAAAGAACTCATCCATCAACGGCAACGGCAAGAATACGGTAGTGATCATGCCGGACGTGGATGTGGACGTCGTCGTTCCGTACGTGCGGCAAGGCTGCTTCGGCATGACCGGCCAGCGCTGCCTTGGATCGGACAACGTGGTGGTCGTGGGCGATATTTACGAGAAATTCAGGGAGCGGTTCGCACTGGAAGCCCGCAGCATGAAACTTGGGTACGGTCTTGATGAATCGACCGCTATGGGGCCTTACTGCGCGGCTTCCGGCCGCGACAAAGTAGCCGCGTGGGTGGAACGAGCGTTAGCCGAGGGCGCAACTATGGTGCAGGACGGGCGGATTCTCGGACCCGAATTGAAAAAAGGCTTTTTCATGGGACCGACCATCATCGAAAACGTCAATCCGGATATGTCGATTGCCAAGGAAGAGGCCTTCGGCGCGGTTGCAGGCCTGATTCGAGCGGAGAGTCTCGACCAAGTGATCGAGTGGATCAATATGAAAACCGATTTGGGGCATTCGGCCTGTATTATGACCGAGAGCGGCCGCGTGGCGCGGAAGTTTGCACGGGAGGTGAACGTCGGCAACGTGGGTATCAACGTGGGGGTTCCCCAGCCGTACGCCTTCTTCCCGCTCGGCTCCAAACGTAAATCGTTCTTCGGCGGGGCCAAGAGCAGGATGGCATCCATGAGGCTCTTCCTCGACGAAAAAACGGTGACCGCCAGGTGGGTGTGACAGGAAGGGAATTCTCCGAGATGACCGGTCGATCTGTTGAAACGGATTCGAAGAGGGCATTTCGCCCCAGCCTGTCATGTCGAGATGGCGGCACGATGAAATGGAGGGGCGGGTCTGAGCCCCGCTCCTACCAGACTCCATGCCGCCGACTGAGCACGAACAGTGCCCTGGGAGCAACTCTACGGTGAGAAACGCGGGAGACCTTCTGTGCAGAACTCCGACATTGACCTTGTGAACATTCAATTCCAACTCAACGGAAAGCCGATACGACTGAGCGTGCGGCCGTTTGATTCTGCGTTGGCCGTTATCCGTGACGAGATTGGCCTCACGGGAACTAAGGAAGGCTGTGGCATCGGCGAATGCGGCGCGTGCACGATCCTTGTTGATGGAAAGGCGATAACTGCCTGCCTGATGCTCGCGCCCCAGCTCGACGGACGCGAGGTTCAAACAATCGAGGGTGTGGCTGAGGGCGACACTCTTCATCCTGTTCAGCAGGCTCTTCTTGCTCATGGAGCTGTTCAGTGCGGCTTTTGCACGCCCGGGATGGTGATGTCCGCGAAGGGCTTGTTAGAGGCCAATTCTCATCCCACACGCGAAGAAATCGCGGACGCGCTGGCCGGCAATCTGTGCCGGTGCACGGGCTACGTTCAGATTGTTGACGCGATCGAGGAGCTTGCGGGATCGCCTCGCGCAAACGAGGCTGTAAAACGGTGAATGCATGAGGTCTCGATTCAGATATTACAGGCCCACCTCGCTTTCAGAAGCGCTGGATTTTCTCGCTCTCCACGGGACGGACACCGCCATCGTCGCAGGGGGTACAGACCTGATGATTTCGGCCCGAAGCGGCGATCTCCAATGCAAGTACGTGCTGGATGTCTCTCGTCTCAACGAGCTACGGCCGGTGGCGATGAGCGATGGATTACTGGCAATCGGCTCAGCGGTAACCCACGCGGAGATCGCTGCTCATCCGGTAACCCGCGACGTGGCGCCGGTCCTGGCAAAGGCCGCGAGCTGCGTAGGAAGCACTCAAATTCGGAACATGGGCACGATCGGCGGAAATATCGCCAACGCATCACCGGCCGCGGATACTATCCCGCCGCTCATGGTTCACAACGCCAAAATAGTCGTGAAGAGCGCGTCCGGAGAGCGGGTTGAGTATCTCGGGGATTTTGTCCGCGGACCGTATGTTACCATCTTGAAGCCCGGCGAGTTAATCACTCACGTTCTCTTGGAGCCGATGATGTCGGGATATCGGCACAGCTTCCAGCGAATCGCCCGACGGAGGGCCCTGTCGATAGCGCGTATGAACGTCGCTGCTCTCGGCCTTGTCGACGGCAATGGAGTGATTCAAGATCTGAGGCTATCCGTTGGCTCGGTGACTCCTCGCCCGTGCCGGATGACGGTTGCGGAAGATGTCCTCACGAGCAATAAGCCGGACAAAAAGGTTTTCTGGGAAGCTGCGGAAAAGGTTTCCCATGAAATGGTGCGCTGGAGCGGGATACGCCCGACGACCGAGTACAAGAAGCCTGCTGTGGAAGGTCTGGTCTATCGTGCCCTTGCGGACCTCTTTCTTAGCGAAGGATGACACTCGTGAGTGGGCCGAACAGATATCAAGAGTATTACCGGCTTGTCCGGCAGTGGCACCCTTACCGAGCAGGTTGTCTATCTAAACGGTGCTTGAGAAGCGGCAAGCTCTTGAGCAATTCTCCGGTACAACAACAGGTTCGGAGGTCGTGATGTCCTTGGGTGTCGTCCGATCCCAAGCAATAGGAACATCGATCGAGCGCCGCGGCACGCGCGCGCGACTTCGTGGTGATACCCACTTTGCTGCGGACCTGAATATCGCAGGCGTTGTTACGGCTGTGGTCTTGCGCAGCGACCGACCTCACGCGCTTATTCGGGAATTCGACCCTGCGGCTGCGAAGTCGACGCCTGGATACCTGGGGGTGTTCACTTGGCGGGACATCCCTGGACGCAACCGATTCGGTATCATTAACAAGGACCAAGAGCTGCTCGTGGAGCGCAAGGTGCGTTGTGTAGGCGATCCGGTTGCCCTCGTGGTCGCGGAGACGGAGGAGGCTGCGCAACGGGCCTTGAGCAAGATCCGAGTGGTTTACGAAGATCTTCCCGCTGTCTTTGACCCGGAAGAGGCCCTCACTGACGCTGCGCCGCGGATTCACGAGAAGGGCAATCTTCTGGGGCGCCGTGTGGTGCGGCGTGGCAGCCCCGAGGAAGCTCTCAAACATTCGGATGTCGTTGTCGAGCGGACTTACACCACATCGTTTGTCGAGCACGCATACTTGGAGCCTGACGCGGGCCTGGCGTATATTGATCACAACGACATTCTTGTCGTCCATGCTTCCACACAGAATCCTCACTATGATCAAAAGGATGTGGCAGACCTCCTTGGCCTGCCGGAGGATCGTGTCCGTATTATTCAGGAGGCTACGGGCGGAGGGTTCGGCTCCAAGCTTGACCTGAACGTTCAGGGCTTCGTGGGCCTGGCTGCGTTCCTTGTACAACGACCGGTGCGGATGGTGTATTCCAGAGAGGAGGCCTTTCTTGCGACTGCCAAACGCCACCCTCTCAAGATCCGGTACAAGAGTGGAGCGAATCGTGACGGTCGGCTCACCGCGGTCGATGTAACCATCATCGGCGATACCGGCGCGTACGCTTCGTATGGTTTGGCGGTAACATCCCGAGCTGCCGTGCATGCTACCGGGCCGTACGAAGTTCCGAACGTTAGCGTCGAAGCAATCTTTGCGTACACCAACAACCCCATGGCCGGTGCTATGAGAGGTTTTGGTGTCCCGCAGATGGCCTTCGCTCACGAATCCCAGATGGACCTTCTTGCTGCGGAGCTGGGACTGAGCCCGCTGGAAATCAGACGCAGGAACGCACTCCGTATCGGTTCGCAAACAGCCACCGGACAGTACTTGACCGCCAGTGTGGGCATTGGTGCAACGCTCGATGCTGTCGCCTCGCGCTGGGAAGAAGCCCGAGTCGAAAAGCAGAGCACCCGAGCTTTCGTTAGAAGAGGTGTCGGGATCGCCTCTATGATTTATGGGATCGGCAACACGGGCATGCAGAACCCTTCGACCGCTCAGGTGGAACTCGGCCGGGATGGTTTCGTGACGCTTTACTCAGGCGCCGCAGACATCGGTCAAGGGTCTTCCACGGTACTGGTCCAGATCGCAGCCGAAGCGTTGGGGCTTAAACCGGATGCGATCCGGTCAGTAATTGCGGATACGGCCCACACCACGTCGGCAGGGGCAACATCTGCAAGCCGGCAAACATATATTTCCGGGAATGCGGTACTGGACGCGGCGACAAAACTCCACAACGTGATCCTGACCGAAGCAGCGATGATGCTCAAGGCGGACCGTGGGGACCTCGAGCTGCGAGACGGATCGGTGTTTCTCCGAAGCGATCCCGGCAAAGGCGTCTCTTTTAAGGACATCGCGGAACGGGCATCCCGAACAGGCTTGCCGCTTAAGTGGCAGGGGTATTTCGACCCTGATACCACACCTCTGGATCCGGAAACCGGGCAAGGCCGACCGTACGCGACTTACGCGTTCGCAACGCATGTAGCCGAAGTGGAAGTGGATTCTCTAAGCGGCGAAGTCCGGGTCCTGAAGGTGACCGCCGCGCACGACGTGGGTAGGGCGATTAATCCGTTGAACGTGCAGGGACAGATTTACAGCGGCGTGGCAATGGGTCTCGGTCTTGCGCTGATGGAGGAATTCCATCCGGGAGTGACGGAATCCCTCAAGGACTATCACATCGCTACGGCCGCGGATATGCCGGCTGTCATTCCGATCATAGTCGAAGATCCTGAGCCCACGGGGCCCTTTGGGGCAAAAGGCGTGGGAGAGCCCGCGCTCATCCCGACCGCTCCGGCCATAGCCAATGCCGTGGCCGATGCGCTGAGCGCGCGCGTTTATAATCTTCCGATGAACCTCGAAAGAGTGCTCAAAGCCGGTATTTCAGTGCGGTCAGCTGAAAAGGAGAAGTCATGCCAGGGATATTGATCACGAACATTGGGACATTGATCAGCGGCAACATTTCGGCCCCCATTCTGGACGCGGACACGATCCTAATCTCGGATGGAAAGATACAGGAGATCGGCAAATCGGCCGAGCTGAAGAATCGTGACGTCGAGACGGTCATCGACGCGGCCGGAAGCACCATCGCGCCCGGATTGATCGATTCCCACTGCCACCCGGTACTTGGTGACTTTACGCCCCGCCAGCAGCAAACCGGGTTCTTGGACAGCGAAGTGCACGGAGGCGTCACCACCATAATCTCGGCCGGTGAGGTCCACCTGCCCGGCAGACCCAAAGATCCGGCCGGAACAAAGGCCCTGGCAATCTTGGCTGCCAAGTCATTTGCCTCGTTCCGTCCCGGTGGTGCAAAGGTCATTGGCGGCGCTGTCATCCTGGAGAAGGGTCTCACTGAAGATGACTTCGTTGAAATGGCCCGCGAAGGCGTGCGGATCGTGGGCGAAATCGGCCTCGGGTCGGTGAAGGCGCCGGAAGACGCGGCCCCCATGGTTCGCTGGGCCAAGAAGTACAATATGACGGTTATGATGCATACCGGCGGCACTTCCATCCCTGGCAGCGACACGGTCAAAGCGGACCAGGTTATCGCTGCTGATCCGAGCATCGCCAGCCATGTCAACGGCGGCCCAACGGCTGTTTCCCTCAGAGAAATAGAAAAGCTGGTGAAGGAAACCGGCTACGCGTTGGAAATCGTCCATTGTGGCAACCCGAAGGCGATGGTGGAAGCGCTCAAGCTTGGTATTGAGCACAAAGCGCTTGACCGGTTCATCATAGGCAACGACGCTCCATCCGGAACGGGAGTCGTGCCGCTGGGCATTTTGCGCGTCGTGTGCATGGCAGCGTCCTTGACCGACGTGACTCCGGAACAGGCGCTCTGCATGGCGACCGGCAACACGGCCCGCGTCTTTGGTCTGGACCGGGGAGTCATCAAGAAAGGTCTCGCCGCAGACCTCGTGGCGCTCGATGCTCCTATGGGATCGGTCGGCAAAACCGCTCTGGCCGCTATCGCAGCCGGCGATGTTCCCGGAGTATCGATGGTCATGGTCGATGGAAAGGTCGTGGTCTGGACGAGCCGCAACACACCGCCTGCGGTGCGCAAGGCTAAGATTGTGTAAATTGGGGTTTTTCCCGGTGAATTTGTATCCGGGGAGGCCCCTTTTGTAAAAAGGGGCCTCCCCGGACCCTTCCACCAAAAACTTCCAACTTGGTCGGCTAATGCAAGTAGACAAGGACAAATGCAAAGGTTGCGGCGCGTGTGTGGCTGACTGCCCGCAGAGCGCGATAAAGCTCAGGCAGAAAAAGGCCATAGTGGGCGAGAATTGCTCCCTATGCGGGGCCTGCATCAGGGTCTGTCCGGAGGGTGCGCTGTTTCCTGGACCCAGCCCTGTTTCCGGCGCGGTTTCGTGCGAATCATGTCCGGTCGGTTGCCAGATTAAAGAGGGGTTCTTCGGCGCGTGCCGAAGATTCGTCAACCGGTGCGGCCGGTTGGAGCGGACAATCTCCCTGAAGACTTTCGAAGAGGTTCGGCAATTCGCGGGCCCGGACTGGGACCCCGTCATCCGAGAGCCGCTCATCACCGCGATCGGCGCGGGGACCACGTACCCCGACTGCAAACCGGCTCCCCACATTGTCCAGTCCAAAGTGGACGGAGTGGACGTAGTGACGGTTGTTACCGAGGCGCCACTCAGCTATTCCGGCATTAAGGTCAAGATCGATACCGACGTAACCATCGGCGAAGAAGGCGCGGCTATTTACCATCGCAAGAAGAAGGTCGGGCACCTCACCACCGAGGAGTACGGCTCCAAGATCCTCTCCATCGGTGGAGTAAATG
>JAIWNO010000074.1 GCA_020216785.1 Desulfomonile sp. | reverse complement strand
CTGGCGTTCGGCCACCCGGGGGTGGGCTCGTGGCTGTCCAAGCACCTGACGCCTGCGGAGCAGACCCTGCGCAGCCGAGGGCTGCTCTAGACGCACGCCCAATCCAGGCACCACATGTGCGTTTGAAGGGCTTACACGGAGCGAAATGATGAGTAATAAGATGGTCGGCGCGGTATTGATGGTGGGCGGCGGTATCGGCGGCGTCCAAGCCTCCCTGGATCTTGCCGAATCGGGATTCAAGGTCTATCTGGTCGAGGAGAAGCCCTGCATTGGCGGCGTGATGGCGCAGCTGGACAAGACCTATCCCACCAATGACTGTTCCGCTTGTATCTTCTCCCCGAAACTGCAAACTCTGGCGCAGAACCCCAATATTGAAATCCTCGCGTACAGCAGCCTCGAACGTCTTGAGGGCGAAGCGGGAAATATGCGGGCTGTCGTCCGGGAGCGGGCGCGCTACGTGGACAAGGAGAAGTGCACCTCTTGCGGCACCTGCGCGGCAAAGTGCCCGGTAAGGGTAGAGAATCCCTATAATTTCGGCCATGATACCATCAAGGCTATTTATAAAGACTATGCCCAAGGCATACCGCCCGTATACACCATCAACCCGCAGCACTGCCGGACGTTCCGGGGCAAGAAGTGTGGAGTCTGCAAAAAGGTCTGCCCCGCGGGCGCGATCGACTACGAACAGCAGGACCAGGTTATCGAACTCGAAGTAGGTGCGGTGATTCTGTCGCTCGGGTACCAACTCCTCGACGTCGCACGCCTGGGTGAGTACGGTTATGGCCGATATCCCAACGTGGTCACCAACCTGGAGATGGAACGTATCCTCAGCGCGTCCGGTCCTTTCGAGGGTGTTATCACCCGGCCGTCGGACGGCGGGCATCCGCATAAGATCGCGTGGATTCAATGTGTCGGATCGAGAGATCCCGGCAAGGGAATGCCCCATTGCAGTTCCATCTGTTGCATGGCCTCCATTAAGGAAGCGGTAATCACTCGGGAACACGACGCGTCCATCGAGCCCACGATTTTCTACATTGACATTCGTGCGCACGGAAAGGGCTTCGACGAGTATTACGAACGGGCAAAAACTGATGGTGTAGTGCGGTTCGTGCGGTGCATGGTGAGCCGCCTGGTCGAAGATCCGGTGACGAAAAGCCTGCACATTACCTACGTAGACGAACACGGGAAGCTCACGACCGAGACTTTCGACATGGTAGTGCTCGCTACGGGTTTGAGAACCTCCGACGAGTGCAGGCAGCTCGCGGAACGGCTCGGCGTTCAGCTCAATGAATTCAACTTCTGTTCCACATCGTCCTTCGAACCTGTGCAGACTTCGCGGCCCGGAGTATTCGTCGCGGGAATGTTTCAAGGGCCGAAAGCCATTCCGGGAACAGTTACGCAAGCGTCTGCCGCGGCGGGAGCTTCGGCAAGGCTGTTGGCGCCTGCACGGGGAACACTCACTGTCAAGAAGGAATTCCCGCCCGAGAAGCCGGTGGCCGGTCTCGAGCCGAGAATCGGCGTGTTTGTGTGCCGTTGCGGGATCAACATTGCATCTACGGTAGACGTGCCCTCGGTTGTGGAACAAATGAAGGAGGTTCCCGGTGTCGCGTACGCCGGAGAGAACCTCTTCACCTGTTCGCAAGACACCCAGACCGACATCAAGCGCATCATTCAGGAGTACGACCTCAATCGCATTGTCGTGGCCTCGTGCACGCCGCGTACGCACCTGCCGCTTTTCCAGGAAACCGCGCGAGAAGCGGGTCTCAATCGCTATCTTGTGGAAATGGCCAACATCCGCGAGCACTGCTCATGGGTGCACATGAAGGAAAAAGAGAAGGCCACCGATAAGGCCGTGGACTTGATCAAAATGGCTGTCGCAAGGAGTCGCCGGCTGGAGCAGGTCCAGGATCATCAGCTTCCGATGGAGCAGTCGGCCCTCGTGGTGGGCGGCGGCGTGGCCGGCATGGTCTCCGCGCTGAATATCGCGGGTCAGGGCTTCTCTGTGGATCTCGTGGAAGCCACCGACCGGCTGGGCGGCCACGCGCTTCAGCTTGATCAGACGCTTAAAGGCGAACAGATCAAGCCATTTGTCGAGGACATTACCGCTCGGGTTATGAGCGAGGAGCGGATCCGGGTCCACTTCAATGCGAAGATCGACTCGGTGGAGGGCTTTGTCGGAAACTTCAAGACTACGGTATCGACCAACGGCGGAGAGCCCGTCGAGGTTAAGCACGGCGTCGCGGTGGTGGCAACCGGTGCGGGCGAGTGGAAGCCCGATGTGTATGGGTACGGCACGGACCCGCGCATCAGGACGCACCTGGAGATCAGTCAGGCATTCACGAAAAAGGACTCAACGGTGCTCAATGCCGAAACCACGGTCTTCATCCAGTGCGTTGGATCACGAGGAAAAGACCGGCCTTGGTGCAGCCGAGTGTGCTGCAACCATTCGGTGATGCACGCGATAGCGCTCAAAGAAGCAAATCCCGACGCAAAAGTGTACATTCTCTATCGCGATATCCGCACCTTCGGGCTTAATGAGCCTAACTACGCGAAAGCCCGCAAATTGGGTGTGGTTTTCGTGCGGTACGAGGCGGCCGAGCCGCCGGTTGTTGAGGTTGGACCTAAAATCACTGTGAAAGTAAAAGATCAGCTCCTCAAAGAAACGATTACCATCTCAGCGGACAGCCTGGTACTCGCCAGCGCTATCATTCCGTACGAGGGCAACCGCGAGCTGGCCCGGATGTTCAAGGTTTCCACCGGACAGGAAGGATTTTTCCTCGAAGCCCATATGAAGCTGCGACCGGTGGACTTCGCGACCGAGGGAGTTTTCCTCGCCGGCCTGGCCCACTATCCCAAGACCATGGACGAGACGGTCGCCCAGGCCGAAGCAGCCGGCGCTCACGCTGCGCAAGTCCTCGCGCGGGGATACGTGGACGCTCCGGGAATGGTGTCAGTCGTCGATGAGTTCCTGTGCAGGGGCTGCGGCCGCTGCGTGGACATCTGTCCATTCCAGGTGCCCGAACTGAAAGAAGTCTCTCCCGGGATGCTCCGATCTGAGATCAATCCTGCGCTCTGCAAGGGCTGCGGAGCCTGCGGCGTTGCGTGTCCGACTGGGGCCGCCGCAATTCGGCACTTCAAGGATGATCAGATCGGCGACATGATCGACGCCGCGCTCGCGTGATGCGCGAATGGTTCGAGCCGCACACAATCGCCCCTTGCATTGGGGCGTGGACTGAATCATGGAGATGAGATGAGTTCCGATTTTGACCCGAAAATAATCGCCTTTGCATGCAACTGGTGCTCCTATGCCGGAGCGGACCTGGCAGGTGTGAGCCGTATGCAGTATCCACCGAGCGTCAGACTGATTCGGCTGATGTGCTCGGGGATGCTCGCGCCGTCGTACATCCTCAAGGCATTCGAGAAGGGTGCAGACGGCGTCCTGGTCACAGGTTGACACATCGGCGAGTGTCATTACCTGGAAGGTAATGAAAAAGCTCAGAACGTTATCGAGAAAACCCGAGATATCATGAACCTGCTCGGAATCGACGAGAAGCGCCTCCGAAGGGAGTGGATTTCCGCGTCCGAAGGGCAGCGGTTTGCCGAGGTGATCCGCGAGTTCACGGAGGAAATCCGAAAACTGGGCAAGAACCCCCTGATTCAGAGGGAAATAGCGGTATGACCTTAGCGAATATCATCGACAGTACAAAAGCTTATTACTGTCTCGATTGCGGGATTTGCACCGGGAGTTGCCCGGTGTCCCGTGTGACGCCCGACTTCTCGCCGCGTCTCATGGTCGAGAAAGCCCTGATGGATCAGGACGAGACCCCGTACGAAGATGTGAACATCTGGGCGTGTCTCTCTTGCGGTCAGTGCAGCGCACGTTGCCCGTCGAAAATCGATTATCCCGACTTTGTTCGCAAAGTACGGGCTGAGGCGGTCCGTGCAGGCAAGGGCGGCGTCACGGCTCACCGGGGTCTGTTCCAGGGCATTATGCGCATACAGACCCTCAACGTTAAGCAGAGCAAGACCGGGTGGGCACGGGGGGCGGGCAAGATCTCCGCTTCCGGTGATACCTACTACTTCGTGGGTTGTTCCCCATTCTTTGATATTGAATTTCGAAACGATTGGGGCCTCGATGTAATGGACGCGCCGAAGGCGGTCTTGAAGCTCCTGAACATGATCGGGATCGAGCCGGTGATTCACGATGACGAGCGCTGCTGCGGCCATGACCTGTTATGGAACGGCGACATCGATAATTTCCGACGGCTGGCGCAGCTCAATGTGGACCTAATCAGGAACCTCGGCTGTAAACGGGTGGTGTTCCAGTGTCCCGAAGGATATATGACGTTCAAAAAATACTACCCGGAAGTCATCGGCGATCACGGCCTCGAGTTGGTACACTTCTATGAGCTGCTCGCTGCCGAGCTGAAGACCGGGCGGTTCGGCTTCAACGGGTTGGAAGCGACAGTAACGTACCACGACCCATGCCGACTCGGACGGCAGGCGGGGATCATGGATGCGCCCAGAGTTCTCCTCGAAGGAATTCCCGGCGTCACGCTCAAAGAAATGGAGCACAACCGCCAGAGCGGCCTCTGCTGCGGCACCAGCGCGTGGATGAGCTGCTCGAGCTGCTCGAAAGAGATCCAGAAGCAGCGCCTCAATGAGGCGGTCGAGGTCGGCGCGGAGGTACTTGTCACTGCGTGCCCCAAGTGTCGGCTTCACTTGAGCTGCGCACTCAGGGATGTTGAAATGCCCGTGAAGATACGAGACTTGAACGATTTGTTGGCGGAGGCTGTGAAAGCCTAAGACGGGATAACCCAACCGAAAGAGCGACGAAAGGCATGAACATGGCTTCGAATGAGGTCCTCATCATCGGGGGCGGAATAGCTGGAATGCAGGCCGCCCTCGATTTAGGCGATATGGGAATCAAGGTCCATCTGGTTGAGAAAAACCCCAGCATCGGCGGGAAAATGGCTCAGCTGGACAAGACTTTTCCCACCAATGACTGTACCATATGAATTCTGTCGCCTAAACTGCTGGATGTCGGTCGACATCCTAACATCAACCTGCTGGCTTACAGCGAGGTGACGGAATTCTCGGGCCTGGTAGGCGACTTTCGGGCGAAGGTCCACCGCAGAGCGCGGTACGTCGATCAGAGCAAGTGCACCGCGTGCGGGGCCTGTGCCGAGAAG
The DNA here is from genome assembly GCA_020216785.1 of Desulfomonile sp. Taxonomy (GTDB): domain Bacteria; phylum Desulfobacterota; class Desulfomonilia; order Desulfomonilales; family Desulfomonilaceae; genus JAIWNO01. The sequence goes on along the minus strand of JAIWNO010000074.1, from coordinate 8,898 downwards.
TGCCCTACTCGAGTTCCCAACGAATTCAACTTTGGGCTGGACGAGCGCAAAGCCATCTACAAGGACTACGCTCAGGGGATCCCGTCGGTCTATACCATCGACCCGAACCATTGCCGGGTGTTCCAGGGCAAGAAGTGCGGCGTCTGCGCGAAGGTTTGCCAGGCCAAGGCGATCGACTACGAGCAGAAAGACTACGACGTGGATCTCAACGTGGCGGCAGTAATCGTGGCAACGGGATACGAGCTGTTTGACGCTACTCAAATCCCGGAATACGGGTACGGAAAGCTTCCGAATGTGATCTCGTCGTTGGAGATGGAGCGACTCTTGAGCGCGGGTGGCCCGACTTCGGGGCATCTCAAGCGGCCGTCGACGATCCGAGGAGAAGCTCGGCTCAAGGAGTTGCCAAAGCTGATTGCCAAAGCCGAAAAGGACGAAAATCAGGACGGACTCGCGCAGCTCAAGCAGGAGCAGGAATGGTTGGAAGACCACGTGCACCGCTTCCACTTGGCCAAGAAACTCGGCTTCATTCAGTGCGTGGGGTCGCGGGATTTCCGGTTCCACAAGTACTGCTCCAGCTATTGCTGTATGCATTCCATCAAGGAAGCTATCATCGCGCGGGAACATGAGCCTGAAACCGAATCGTACATCTTTTACATGGACCTGCGCACGGTCGGCAAAGGATTCGAGGAATACAAGGTGCGCGGCGCGGAAGTCTCCGGACTCAGGTACATCCGTGGCCGTGTGGCTGAAATCACTCAGGACAAGGACCTTAACCCTGTCGTGAGGTATGAGGACACTGAGCGCCGGACCGTCCAAAGCTTGACGCTGGACATGGTCATCCTGGCAAACGCTTGTTCCGCGCCACGGAACATCCCGCAAGTGGCCCGGTTGCTCGGCGTAGCCCTGGACGAGAACAACTTCGTGAAGACCCACCCGAACAGACCGCTGGATACAAGTGTGCCGGGGATCTTCACGTGTGGATGTGCCCAGGGGCCGCTGGATATTCCTGAATCCGTGGCTCAGGCCAGCAGCGCCGCGGCAAGAGCGGCCGAAGTCGTCATGACCGGCGGCCGGGCTTTGGCGGTGTAAGAGGACGGAAGAAGGAAGAGGAGAAAAGTTAGCCGGGGAGGAACCCTGGACTTCTTCCCAAAAACTTTTTTATGCGTTCTTGCAGCGAACGGCAGGAACGACGACCACATGAGACGGACGATAATTCACCGTCGGCAATTGCACGAAATGAATCGAGAGGGCTTGACAAAGGAAATGGCCGACAATCTAAACGCTATCGGCCGCCCTTTTTGTAGGGGCGACCGGCCGGTCGCCCCTGTATTGGCCGTTCGGAATCGATCGGCACTTCTGGCCAACGCTGTAATCGGCTGCAGGGAGAAAAGAGAGTGAGCGACCTGAAGAAGCCGGAAATTCGCATCGGTGTATTCATCTGCGATTGCGGTTCCAATATCGCGGGCTACCTGGACATGAAGGAACTGGTGGAGCACGCGAAAACCCTTCCCAACGTGGTTTTTGTGCAAGAAAACCTGTACACGTGCTCTGAAGGCGGCATCAACGAGATCAAAACCGCTATCCCCAAAGCGAACCTCAACCGGGTCGTGGTGGCCTCGTGTACACCGCGCACGCATGAACCGCTGTTCCAGAGCGCGTGTGAGGAAGCGGGTCTCAATCCGTATCTCTTCGAGATGGCGAATATCAGAGACCAGTGCTCGTGGGTACACCAGCGGGAGCGCGAGAAAGGCACCGAACGCGCGAAGGGGCAAATTGCCATGGCGGTGGCTAAGGCCGCGCGATTGAGGGAACTGAGCCGCATTCAGCTGGGAATCTCCCACCGCGCGGTAGTCATCGGCGGCGGCGTGTCCGGTATGGCTGCGGCAATGGCACTCGGAAACATGGGGTACGAGACCGACCTGGTGGAGAAGCAGGACCGACTCGGCGGCCTGCTGAACGATCACAACATCGTACTGCCGGCCAATGAATCGCCCGCAGTAATCCTGAACGATCTCAAGAGCCGTCTCGAGTCCAACCCAAAGATCAACATCCACACTAAATCAGTGGTCACGAAGACTGAAGGCTACATCGGCAACTATACCGTGACCCTCAATGAGAACGGTGCAGAAAAGTCTGTCCCCGCAGGCGTAATCGTCGTCGCGATCGGCGCCCGGGTGCTTAAACCTGAAGGACTCTACGGATATGACGGCGATAAGGTAATCACCCACTCGGAGTTGGAAGCGCTACTCAAGCAGGGAGTCCCTCCCGCCAAGCATGTGGTGATGATCCAGTGCGTAGGCTCGCGGTGCGAGGAGCGCACGTACTGCTCCCGAATCTGCTGCATGACAGCGGTCAAGAATTCGATCATTCTTAAGGAGGCCGACCCAGAGACTCAGGTGACGATCCTTTATCGCGACATGCAGATGTACGGCGTGGAAAACGAGGACATGTTCCGCAAGTCCAAAGAACTGGGCGTGCGATACGCGACATACGATCCCAAACAGCCGCCGGTGGTTGGAAACGGCCAAGTGCGGGTCTTCCACCTCCGCATGGGAAAAGAGATCTCTTTGCCGAGCGACTTGGTGGTGCTCTCGACGCCTCTCATCGCGCAGGAAGACGCGCCCGACATTTCGACCATGTTGAAGGTACCGCTCAACGCGAACGGCTTTTTTCTGGAGGGCCACGTCAAGCTCAAGCCGCTTGACTTCGCGACCGACGGGATCTTCCTCTGCGGCAGCGCGCGATTTCCGTCTAATATCCGGGAGGCAGTGTCGCAAGGGCTCGGAGCTGCATCGAGAGCGGCGATTGTACTGTCCAAGGAAGCGCTTTTCACAAGCGGCATTGTCGCGGACATAAATCCCGAGACCTGCTGCGGTTGTCTCGGTTGCGTGGATGTTTGTCCGTACGGTGCAATAAGCTATGTAACGGACCGTGGGGTCTGCGAGGTGAATAAGGTCCTGTGCAAGGGATGTGGCGGTTGTGCGGCCACATGCCCGTCCGGCAGCGCCAGACTCGACGGATTTTCCAACGACCAGATCTATGCTCAGATCGAGCAAGCCCTTGCGGGCTGACCCAATACAAGGGGTTTACGCATGTCCAACGGTGAATTTGAACCAGTCATCGTGGGTTTTCTCTGCAACTGGTGTGCGTACGCGGGAGCGGACTTGGCCGGCGTGAGCCGCCTCCAGTATCCGTCTAATCTGCGCACTATCCGCACGCTGTGTTCCGCCACGGTGAGGCCGGATCAAGTGCTCAAGGCATTTCAGAAGGGCGCGGACGGCGTCTTCGTTGGCGGCTGACACGTCGGTGACTGCCATTACCTGTATGGTAATTACATGACGATAAAGCGAGTGGAGTTCATGAGGAAACTTCTCGAATTTTCGGGAATCGAGTCGGAAAGGCTTTGCCTGAAGTGGGTGTCGTCTGCGGAAGGGCCACGGTTTGCGCAGGTTGTCACCGATTTTGTTGAACAAATTCGGCAGCTTGGCCCGTCTCGTCTGCGCAAGACGCCGCTCTCGCCCGCGGCGGCGCAGATTGTGTGAGGCGAATGCTCCCTATGAAGGAATTCATGAAATTCGATCGGAATATGATATGATCGAGCAGATACGAGACCATGTAAAAGCGCTATTCCGCGATGGGAAGATCGCAGCGTTCCTCGGCTTGAAGGACGAACAAGGCAGCATTGTCCCGCACCTGTTTTCAACGGCCGAAGAGTTGGATAACGGGCTGTCCATAGGTGTTGGAGCGACCAACACCGAGCGCTATCCGCTGGCGTCGCTTCTCATGACGCTTCTCACAGGATACCCTGACAAGACTTTTGGTGTTCTCGTAAGAGGCTGCGACGAACGGGCTCTTTATGAGCTGATCAGGTGGAACCAGGCCGCCACCGCGGCCGAAAGGATCGTGAAGGTGGGATTCGCCTGCCCGAAGGAGCTTGCCGAGGCCCACGAATGCCGAAAGCCTTTTCCTGATGTCTCTGTCGCAGGTGACAAGACTGAGCCTGTTCCATACGCACGCGTGCGCCATGTCGAAGCACTCGAGCTTCCGGCGCGCCTCAATTATTGGCTCAGCGAATTCGATCGCTGTATCAAGTGCTATGGTTGTCGCAACGTCTGTCCGGTGTGTTTCTGCAACGTGTGCACTCTTGAAGACGATGTGCTGACCAAGACCGGCGATCTCCCACCCGAAAACCCGATGTTCCATCTGACACGTGCTATCCATATGGCGGGGCGGTGCATCGACTGCAATTTGTGCACAGAGGCATGTCCCGCGGAAATTCCCCTGCGTACTTTGTACAAGCGGGTGGCGGAAATCATCGAAGAGGAGTTCGGATACGTTACGGGGTCGCCCGATAGTGGCAAATCGCCGTTGAACATTCTCGGTCCGCCGCCGGGGCACACGTCCGCGAACGACTGATCAGTAGCCGGCTAGCGATTGCGGGGTGGGGTGATGGAAACCAAACCGGCCACCGTCGTGTTTCACCGCGCCAAGGTGATACTGGAATGCCCTCATTGCGGGCAGACACTCATCCGCACCACCTATGACAAGGTCTCCAGACTGCTGGATGCGTCCGGCCCACCGCGAGGCAAAATCTGTGAAAAGTGCGGAAAGACTGCGATCTTCACATTTGACGAGCCCTCGTCCGCAGTAATCAGAGCAAGAACTTCCGGCACGGAAATCCGGTGAGCGAGCGTCAGCCGCGTCCCTTCGGGAAGAATCCCCGACCGGCACCGTGAAGTACATGGGCTGTCTCTGTGTCCCGGAGGAAGACACATGCTTAACATAGAAGATACCGCGCTTGTTGTGGTGGACATGCAGGAAAAGCTCGTTCGGGTCATGCACGATATGGAGACACTTGTCCAGAGCGCCGTGAAGCTGATAAAAGGCGCACAGGTGCTCGGATTGCCCATTCTGTGGACCGAACAGAATCCGGAAGGGCTTGGACCCACCATTCCGGAGATCGCGGAACTCCTGACGGACCTGAGGCCCGTCACCAAATTGAGCTTTAGCTGCTGTGGAGAGGCATCGTTCGAGGAAGAGCTGGAAACGCTTGGCCGGGAGCAGATCCTCATCGCCGGTATTGAGTCGCACGTGTGCGTGTACCAGACCGCGGCGGACCTGCTCGACATGGGTTTCGACGTGGAAGTGGTGAGCGATGCGGTGGCCTCACGAACTCCGGAGAACAAACGCATCGGTCTCGACAAGTGCCGCGAGTACGGTGCATCGATTACGAGCGTGGAAACCGCTCTGTTCGAACTTATCCAGGGGGCTGAGGGTCCGCAATTCAAAGAGCTGATCAAGATTGTCAAATAGACGCACGATCGACCCCGGTGGCTCACTCTATTTGCGCAGCTTCTCTAGTGCCCGTTGTGCAAGCTCCTCGGAGTACCGGTGCCAGGGGTTCTGCTCTCCTCCGTCTTTCAAGAGGTCGACCACAAAGTGGCAGCAGTCCGCGCCCCGTGGAATGAGCTTCTCCACTGCCGCGGTCACCGACGCCCGGCCCAGATCTCTTATCGCGTCGAGCATCCCCTCGACGAAATAGCGCTGCACGCGGCAATCGAACGCGCTGTAAATGTCCTGGTGCGGACACCAGAGTATGTCGAACTCGCATCGATCTGCCGATGTGATCCACGGCCGCTCCAGGGAGGCGTACAGCACGCAATTGAGCCCCGTGACGATGAACGAGACAAGTTCGATCTCATCGCAGTCTTCAGGAAACGAGGAATTCTCAAGCATTTCCTTCAGCGCCTCGTAGCCCGCGCAATTGACGGCTTTGCGCACCACCGCCTGACCTTGCTCGCCGAAGGTTTCTTCTATCGCCTTTAGCGTGTTGAGGAGCGCCTTGGCCTGCATCGTCCCCCACACGAAGAGGACCGCGGGGTCGAAGTCCGTGCGCCCTTCGATTGCCTTGCGGAAGTTCTCTACAGCCTTACGGTAGGGCGTTTCCAGCCGCACTTTTGAGAAGTTTGGCTCCTGTCGTAGGCCTTTCGACCAGATGCCATCCATGGTCGGATAGTATGGTTCAGGCATATGATTCTCCTTCGTACGCTATTCGAACCGGACTCGCGTCACAGCTATTCCGCGGGCAGCACCTGCACACGGCGGCCTGCGGTCTTGCCGTAATAATCGGGATTGTACATCAGCGAGATCCTGGAGCCCCGCATCCAGAAATCTCCCACAGCAACGGCCCGAGCAAGGTATGTGAACCGGTACGATCCGGACCACATACGATTTTTAAACACCCGTACGCCGTCGTCGCGGAATTCGCGGTACGTCGGCTGCAACTCGTAGTACCCATCGCGCCAAGCTCCCTGTTCGCCTGTCTTTGCATCATCTCTCATGACGCCTTCCGTTGCGAGTTCCGAGCTGATCGGCACAAGCCCCGCGGGGACCGGGTCCTCAAGCGCCACATACTCCCCGAAGCCCCTCCTTGTTCGCACAGACCGATCCATTTCGATCTCCAACGTGACCCGGACAATATCCCCGACACGGATCTCATCCTTGCCGTTGAGGTTTTGCATGGTCTTGCGGAGAGCAAACCCTTTGCTCAGGTTCGTAGGATCCCGCTCCGTGTCCGGATAGGCCACTGAGAGCGTGTAGTTGACGAGCCCCTGCTTGGTCGCCTCAAGGCTCACTTTGCCCGCAGCCAGCAGCTTGTATGGATCGAGTTCCACGTCTGTCGTCGCGGCCGAAACAGGCAGCTCGATGGCCTTCTGATCGCCGAGGAGGACTCGGCAAGGGATTACCTGCTTGCCGGGGGGCTCCTTTCCTTTGAGGTACGCGGCGAGGGAGAGCAGGCACCAACCTGTGTCGGCCGTTGAGAACCATCTGCCATCCGGCCGGATGTTTTTGAGAAGATAGCCCGCCCAGTACGCGGCTTTCTCCGACGCAGCGTCCGCCTCGACCGCGGCCATAAGACAAACTGAAGCAGTGCGGAAGCTGGAGTTGTAATAGTCGTTCTTGCCCGGATCGAGCGTCTCGCTAAGTTTTCCAATCCGCTCCGCAATTTCGTTCCGCGAGAGCGCGGCGGTGTTTATCGCAGAGAGTATGAGAAAAGCTTTCGCCTGATCGTCGAGCGAATCATAGTTCTCCAAGTAAGGTCGAAGGTCTTCCGCACTCAACATCCCTTTCACAGAGAGGTTGAAGAGCGCCACATACTTGACCCAGCCCTCATCCTTCAACCTGTCGGCAGCAACGTCTCGGGCCAATGTTTTCTGCACATAGCCGAGAGCGCTTTTCAAACGTTCTTCCGGCACCGGATAGCCGGCTTTTTCGGCTTGAATGAGTGCGAAGATCGCGTACTGAGTGCCCCACCAGGACGGTTCCTCTCTTCCCGGCCAGTAGGAGAATCCTCCATCCAATCGCTGCATGGAGAGTACTCGCGTCACTCCTCGTTCGAGGAACTGGTCGATCTGCTCGGTCGTAATGCCCGGCAAAGCTCCTTGGTTGACGAGCGTACGCAGCGCAGCCAAGGGAATGATCCCAGAACTGGTCTGTTCGACGCATCCGAATGGATAATGGAGGAGATACTTCAGACCGGGCGCAATTCGGTTCCAGTGCGCTGTGGAAAGGCTGAGATACACCTTGAGCTCACTCGGGAGGATCTCGTTAGGTTTGAGTGTCTTAAGCACTGCCGGAAGAGGCACAGGAATGTCCACATGGCGAGAAAAGCTACCCATGAACACGCGGTTTACGGGGAGGAAGCGCGAGTGCACCGGCACCACGCTCTCAATTACATCTGAGAATGTCTCGGACGCGGTCTTGAACGATCCGCGAAAGAGAAGCTTCGCTGTATCGGTTGGTGTGGCAACTTGAAGCGTTGGCCGCAGTATTGCCGTGGAATACGGCTCCAACCTCGCCGTCGTCTGGGGCAGCTCAAGCTGGAGCCCCGTTGACGGCTCTGCTTCTACCGACGCATCTCCCGGCCGAGTAGTCTTGTTGTTGAGCACCACAGGGAACGTCAACTTATCTCCCGGGATCAGAAAACGGGTGAATGACGGCTCGATGAAGAACTCCTTCGTCACGACCATCTTCCGCTCGCTCGACGCAAACCCCTCGGTCTTATCGCAAGCGACGGCATAGGCTCGATACGCGGTGGTCGAATCCGGCAGTTGGAACTCTACGCGGGCTTCGCCGTTCGCGTCGGTCAAGAGAGCGGGATTAAAGTACGCCACCGGCCGGAAGTCCTTGCGTACACTAGGACCTACGAACCCTTCGCCCGCGCCGCCGCCCTTGAGGGGACGTGTTGAAAGAATGCGGAAAAGATCCTGACTGACCAGCGACAGTCGCAAGTCTCCAGAAAATACTCCGAGTAGTCTCTGGAAATCGGTCAGCGACGACAGGTCCGGTGTTTTGAAGCTGGTCAGGGCGAGTACCGCTTCGTCCACTACGCAGACGGCAAGCTCGGAGAACACGCCCTTACCCTTTTCGTCAACCACCTTGAAGGTGAGTGAAGTCTTCTCCCCCGGTCTACCCTTGAGTTCTTTGACGTGGGGAGCGATTTCCACTGTGAGTGCTTTGACGTCCGTCCGAATCTTTATGTCCGCGTACCCGAAGAAGACCGACGGAATATCAACGTCCGCCTGGCTCTGGTACACCGGAAAATCAGTCCTGCCGGTTGGGGCCAGCAACGACACGTACACGTTGGGACGGTGGTTGGCTGCCGCCTTGAACCGATGCGTGAGGCGCTTGCCGCTAATATCGACCACTTTGTAATCGAGCACGTCGCCTGCTTCTATCGTGACGAGGCCTTTCTTAACCGGTCGTCGAGTATTAAACTCCACTGACACGGTCTCACCGACGCGGTATTCCTTCCTGGAAAGCGCAGGCAAGATCTCGTTAAAGGTCCGGACCTCCTTTTGTTCCTCGCTGCGGATCCAGGAGTCGTACTCGTCCCAA
>JAIWNO010000073.1 GCA_020216785.1 Desulfomonile sp. | reverse complement strand
CCCACCTTGAAAATCGTCTGGCTCGAATAGCTGCCTGACTTATCCTCAAAGGTAAACGAAAGGAGGTACTGGCCGTAATCGTTCAGTTCCAGCTCGTACATTCCTTCGCCTTTCAAAAGCGGGATTCGCGAACTGGTGGTGGTGAGCCAGCCGTACTCCCAAAGGTAATTGATGTTACCGTTCTCGTCGCGCTTCTGCGTGTAGAAGGATTCTTTCCTGAGCTGAGACGCGATCAGTTGTCCTGTCTGGACTTTCTTGCCCTCGCTGTCCACGACTATGAGTTTCAGCGTGCCGGAGTAACCGTTTTGCACGCGAGATGGATGGCGGGAAATACCTACACGATAACGAGGCTGCGGGCTGAACTTGGTTGTTCCTGTCGCGGGCTCACCGTCAACATCCAGTACAGTTACTGACAATTCGACGCCGTACAGTCCTATCATCTGCCGCGGGTCCAACGGAATAGCGATCTTGAGTATCCCGTCCTTGTCCATGAGTGACTCGCCGGATTCAAGGAATCGTTCTTCTTCGTCTGCGTTTCCGAAGAAATACCCCTCGAATCCTTCCACACGCTGATCCACCGGCACCAGTGTCGCTTTCCAGCGGGCCCGCGCGTTCTTCACAGGACCGCCGGTGTAGTACTGGGCTTTCGCTTCCACATTCAAGAATTCAACCCGCTTCTTGAGCGCGATGTATTCCTCGCTGATGCGGGATTCCTGTTTGGCCGTGACCGTCACGTAGTGTCGCGGGCGCTTGTATTCCTGAACGAGAAAGGTCGTGGAAAACGTTTCCTTTTCCTTCTCGTTTTTCGTTGTCTCCGCGGTGAGGGTGTACGTCCCCGACGGACTGAACGGCTTTGTCCGGAACGAATCAAAGCAGGTCCCGAATTCTCCCAAAGTGAAATCCTTGGAATACGGAATTTCTTTCCTCGGGTCAGTGATGGTCAGCTTCACCTTTCGTCCGGCCGCTGCTTTGATGTGGTCGTCCTTGTAATCCCTTACCGTGCATTTGAAATGAACCGTTTCGCCGGGCCGGTAAATCCCGCGCTCGGTGAAGAGCGCCCCCTTCAACTCGGCCGGAGCCGGGTCCATGCTCGTCGTTTGCTTGACCGCGAAGGGCTTGAGACGGTCCTGAGAGAGCTGTTCCGCACACGAGTCGGTGGCTGTCGCGGCGACCACCCATTTGATCGACTTGACCGCTACTGCCGACTTCTCCACCGCCTTGCCTTCCGTAATCGCGGGGAGTTCCCGGCCATCTTTCACAGTGACGACACCATGTGCGTCGGTCTTTCCGGCAAGAAGCAGCCGGCCGTCTTCCGCGGCGAGGAGCACCTCCGTTCCCGGCACCGGCTCGCCCGAATAGATCGAAGTAACCCAGATCAGGAGTGATTTTGCCGACAGTTTGTAGCTCACCGCCAGGTCGGTGATCTGTACCAGGCGGGAGGTTTCGACTGAGGCGCGATCAGGGTCGACTAGCTTGACATGCCAAGCTCCGCCGATCGCGGGCGTTTTCCTGAAAGACAGCGGTACTGAATACCCGAAGACCCGCTCTTTCGCCTCAGGTGCAAAAAAGATCTCCGACTCACGGATGGGCTCTCCGCTGAAAAAAGCCGGCAGCTTTCCCTCCTTGACAAGAGCGCTCACCGCGGCAGCTTGCTGCTCAAGAGACCAGTGTTTGAGCCCATCTTTCTTATGGAATTCCGTCATGAACTGGGGAATGAGGAAAGCAGGCACGCGTTGAAGCTCCACACGCATCGCAATAACGTTCTCGAGGCTGACAGGGAGTAGTTGGCGGCTCTTCAGCTCAACAACCGAGCGCTGGGTTTTAATCGCTATGTGCGGGGCAACGCCAGGGCCTTTGAACGGATATCGCGCTTCCGAGAGAATTGCTCGCCCTTTTTGGAGCCGGGTTTCAGGGATCTCGAGCACATATTCCCGGTTGTAGTCGAAATCGCCCGTTATGCGGTATCGACGGCCGAATTCAAGCCCGGTTACCGTCACATTTTTCACGGCCGGTGTGATTTTGATGAGCCGCTTCACGTCGTCGGATTCGACTTCATCCGAGAAGTGGAGGGTAACCCCGCGATCCTTCGGAGAATTGTAAAATGTGGAAAAGGACGACGCCTGGATCCTCTGCGGACCGCACCGGAATTGATAGGCGTGATCTTTCTCGAGGGTCCGCTTCCCCGATGCGTCCTGAAGTCCCTGTTTCACAACGATCTTGACGATGCCCTGCTTCCCTTGGCCTTTCACGGGCATGATTCGAAACTCACGTTCCGGACGCGCGGCGAGGGAGTCTTCCGCATGGGCGTCGAAGATCCGGAACGACTCTTCTTCGCCGTCTGTGGTGATGGTGACGTGAGCGGCGAGGTCCGCAGGGACCACAGAGCGGTCGAACCGAATCCTCACTGCCCATAAGCCATTGTCCACGCAGTTGTATTTTGTCTCGTGGTATGTAGTAATGACGTGCAAAGCCTCCGCGTACGCAACCGACACACCTGAGCACACGGTCAGCAGCAGCACCAATGCAACCCTCGTGCAACTTCGAATCGTGCTCATCGATCCACCTCCATGCCCGTTACCCCATGAGGCTGTCTCAAAACTTCCAGAAACAATAAATCATAGCACGAATGCACCCTCATCCTAACCTTCTCCCTCAGGGAGAGGGGATCGGAAACCGGCTTTATGTTGATGCCTCGTCAAGACCGTAACATGGCCGTTGTAGCGACGCACCCGCGGGTCGGCCCCTACCGGACGTCGTTAATGTTACGTGCTTAAAAACGCATTGGTATCCTCTCTCAGCGGGAGAGGGTGACGGTGACAAAGACGCATTCCAGGTTCAGTCGTGCTACGATTCTCAAGTCATCCCGATTTGGGGACAATTTCCCAACGCTACGGCGATCGACTATGTAGTTCGAGCTGACTCCAGCTCCGCGATTATCTGATCTGAGGTCATGATCCGGAACAGGCCCAAAAATTGAAATGTTTCGTACAGCTTCAGCGTCATTTCGTGTATCTCCTGCTTATGGCAGGCGCAGGCATCGGAGACGATCACCGAGTAGAAATCGTTCTGGATAGCATCCATTGCGGACAGGAGAACACACACGTTGGTGACGATGCCACAGACAACAACCGTGTCGACTCCCCACGTACGCAGAGTCTGATCCAGATCGGTCTTGTGGAACGAACTCATGCGACGCTTGGGAAGATAAAGGTCCGTAGGCTGCATCTCAAGTTCGGGGATGGGATAGTCGCCGCCTGTACCCCGAATCGCGTGTGGAGGAAAGCGGCCGCTGAAGAGAAAGTCTCCTTCCATGAAGCTGTCGCAAGCGAATACGACCCTGTTGCCGGTCCGACGGAAGGCGCGAGTGAGCTTGAGAATAGGCTGGACAATGTTTCTGGCTTCGTTGTCGAGCATTCCGTGGCCCGCGGTGTTTACATTGTCCTTGATCATGTCGACGACAAGGAGAGCATATCGACCCACTTTTCCCTCGCTTTACCTTTACTTCTGCTTGAAAACGTCGAAGATCGGGTTCCACCACTTCTTTTTCTCGGAGGGCGCTTTTTCTTTCATCTTCTCAGGCGTATCCGCAACCACGGCCGGAGGTTCCTTTTTTTGTTCTTCGGTTTGGTCCGAGACGGCGGGCACAGATGACGGTTTCGCGGCTTCAGGCTTTCCGGTTGTGACAGTTGCGTCCGGCTTCTTCGCCTCGAAAACCACTTTACCCCAGCTCTTGCTCAGCCGGTCATACGAGTACACGGCGATCTTTTCGCCTTCACGACACTTGACCCACCATTCCTCGAACTCCGGCAAATAGGTTACGTCCAGAATGGTTCCCGAAGTGGGGACTTGCAAGGTGGTAGTTTTGGTCTTTTCGGCGGGCTTTGTGTCGGCCGGGAGAGCGTTCGCTGTCAGGCCGGTCACAATGAGCATACAAAGTGTTAAAGCAACCAAAAGGCGCCGTATTGCGAGTGCGTTCCGCATCGCTTCTCTGGAGACTCCTTGCGGAGCACACCGAGAGGCGATCTCCGTCGAATGGGATCACCTCACGGGAACACTCCGATTACTTGTTCGGCTTCGCCCAGAGAGCATAAATCGGATCGCTCGGAATACCAAGAGAATAATACTTGTCATCCTCCGGTCGGGGCTTCCCTCGGCTCTCAAACGAGTCTTCGACTGAGAAAGCGCCGGACAGCTCGAAATACTTTTTCACCAGATCGACTCGCCGAGCCTCGTCGGTGCGCTTCCAGATGTGAACCGCTTTGGGTGGGAACATACGGTTGGAGAAAACCACAACGAACCGCCCGCCGGGCTTAAGGACGCGAGAGACCTCGCGAAATACCTCGATGGGCCTTGTCAGGGATTCGATCGACACCGTATGGACCACTGCATCGAACTCGTTGTCGCCGAATGGGAGGTGCGGGTCGGCATTGAGGTCGTGGACCAAGCGATCCGAGAGTGCTCCATTGGCCCCAAGGCGGGCGGCGCTGATTCCAAGACCTGTGATACTCTCCAGCCCAATGTTGGCTTTCAAGTGCGAGTCCGCGCCTGCCATGAGGTCCAACACACGAGCCCCACGAGGAATCAAGCGTTCGAAGAGGTCTTCCACAGTGCTCGCCGCAACTCGATCAAGCGGTTCAACGAATCGCGGGGTCTGGTAAAACACGGAGTCGGGAGTTTCGTCGTCGCGGGCGAAGTCCTCAGCGCTGAAGTAATCCAGCGTTCCCTTGGGCACAAACGGTTCGCATTCCGTCGCTGTTTCGAGACACACGACAAGATCTTTGAGCGCGGTCGGGGACCACACCGCTATCGGGCCACATGCGCCCCTTGGGTCAACGCGGCAGCGATATCCGGTCCGTTCGATTCCTTGGCCTTCAAGGGTGTTCCAGCTCGAGACATAGTAGGTACACTGATCGTTGAAGCAAACATAATGGATTTCCCCGCCCCAGCTTGACTCCAAGGGAGTCGCTATTGGGTCCATGGATGCTCCGCAGTGTGGACATATGTGGGTTTCCGCCATGCAATCGTCTCCTTGGGGCCTCCCGGCTCCCCATCACGGCTCATGCGAGCGCATGAGCAGCGGATAGTCTTGTCGTGTTCACAATAGATTAGATTTTTTGCCATTAAATTACAGGTAAGACTTCTTCCCCGCACAATCAAGGGCCGCGAGCTTTTTCACCTCCTCACAGGGAGAACCGGTGGGAAAACTCCATGCCGTCTGGTATATTATTTTATTTAGTTACTGTGGGCAAGAAGCTCCGTTCGAGATCGGCTCGTATTTTCGGATGAGGATCCCCATGCCGCCAGACTCCATTGAAACGCGGTCGCCGGCGAACATACCGACGGAGATAGACCCCATCGAGCGCATCATTCTCCGCAGCATGAACGAAGGGGTTATCACCATCGAATGCGACGGGACCATTCACACGGTGAACCCGGCAGCGTCTCGTATCCTTGGTCTCGAGAAAGATACTCTTTGCGGAAAGCGGATCGAGGATGCGTTCCCTGTTGAGTCGGACAATCGCGAGTTTGTCGAAGTCTTTGCACGACTGATCAATGAAGGCGTGGCGACTGCGCGACGCGAAGTGATTTTCACGCGACCGGATGGCCAACAAGTTGATCTCAGCATCGCGACCGCATTCCTCCGTATTGACGAATGCATCCCGGAATTGCAGAACGCGGTGGCGGTATTTCGCGATATCACCGCGTTCAAATCCCTCGAGCGCGCGAAGAGGCGTGCGGTGAATCACCTTTCCCACGAACTCCAGACGCCCTTGGCGATTATCGAGGCGTCGGTGGGTCTTTTGGCGGAAAAGAGTGAGGCAAACGCATCGACGGCGAGAGTGGTGGACCGAATACGGCGGAATCTCCAACGCCTCAAGGATATTCAGGAAATCGTCGAGGAAATCACGAACCCGCGCGAGTTTTATCCCCAGCCGTTTGACATCCGAGAGGTGATGGAAGCGTTGCTGAACGAAATCAGATCCGCGGCCGCGCACCGGTCCGTCGCGATACGGACGCAACTGGAGGTCGAGCGGGTCGAATATATCGATCCGGACTTGTTCCGGCTTGTGGTGAGCACCCTTGTGAGGAACGCTATTGAGAATTCGCCGGACGGGAGCGACGTCCTGGTGTCGATCGAAGAGACGTCCTCAGCTCTGCTGCTCAAAGGAGAGGACCACGGAATCGGCATTCCACTGGCGGACCAGGAATTCATTTTTGAGGGGTTCCATCACACCCAATCCACCGATGAGTACTCCAGTAAGAGGCCTTACGACTTCAACGCAGGCGGCAAGGGCCTTGAGCTGCTCCGCCTGAAGATGCTCGCTGAAGCGGGCTGGTTCGACATCTCCTTCGTAAGCGAGCGCTGCCGGTTTATCCCGACGAGTGTGGATCACTGCCCCGGCAATATAGTGGAGTGTCCGCACGTAAGCGATGTGGAAGCGTGCCGAAAGTCGGGGGGAACGACGTTTTCGGTGGCTTTTCCGCGCAAACGGGTGATCGCGGCAGTGTAGCCGATTCTGAGAGTTTTCTTCTTACAGAGGTCGAAGAGTGCCTCGCTCCAACACGAGGTGCTCTCATCGCAGCGACAAACAGCCAATCCCCTATTGTGAGTGCTGATACCAACCTGCTCACTGTCAGGTAACTCTGAGGTAGGGAAAGTTGGTATCAATGCAGTCCACACAATCCTTCGCCTCATGATCGAGGAGCCATTTCTCCTTTTCCCATTTTCTGCCCAAATGACCACCGAGCCAAGTTCCGAACAATGCAAACCCGCCTCATATGATGACGTCCAGAATAGCCATAAGTCCCCTCCTTGCAGTTTAGAAAACAAGGTGAAAATTCCTTACTCCGTCTCGGACACAAAGGACGCGATCCTCCCATGGTGTTTGTTCACGTGAGGCGGACGACTTCTACGCAAAAAATCTTCGCACTACCGAGCTGTCCGGCGGTCCTTTATCCGGTACCCCAGTGAGCGGCACCGGGCGCTTGGCCGTGCAATTTGAGCATACTCCTTATCAAGACCTCATCACGACGGAGGGTCCTCAGTTCCTCCCAACGGGCACGATTCTTGGCAGCTTGAATCTCGATCTCTGCGGCCCCACCGAATTGCCGTTTAATCTCTTTCACGGAGATCTGGCCTTACCCACATCGGCGCGACCGTGATTTGGACCTATCGTTAATTCAGATCACCGGTTACCGGTGCGCGCTGTCATACTCGTGTGCCGTTAGCCGAAAATCCACGACGGAGGACATTTCCGGCTGAGCCGCGGCCCGCATCCTTTTACTACAAAAAGCAAGTAACAAGCGGTAAGTCAAGGGAAACTACCAGTTTTGCAGCTGTACCACGGGGCTTGAGTTTTACTGGAAATTTCTGTCATAAGATGCAGAACTGACTTGACTCCGCATTTCTATGGTGATAGGAAGGCCCCGGCCTCAACCTCGGGGGAGGGAGGGGCCAGTGTACCGGCAAACCGGTGGGTGAGGGTGTAAGCCATCCTCCCCGCCGGTTTAATTTCTCCGGCGGCAACGCTCGGCCAAGCGAAAAAGCAGCCGATGCGCCTCCTCCGCTTCGAAGG
Source organism: Desulfomonile sp. (assembly GCA_020216785.1). Lineage (GTDB taxonomy): Bacteria > Desulfobacterota > Desulfomonilia > Desulfomonilales > Desulfomonilaceae > JAIWNO01. The sequence continues at coordinate 2,423 of JAIWNO010000073.1, read as the reverse complement.
TGCGTAGCTCCGGGCCAAAGTCGGTCTTTCAAAGACCTCTGGCCTCTCGTGGAGGGAATCGCCAAACAAGTCACTTTACATGAGTCAGCCGATATTCTATAGAACTACTTCACCCTTTTTGCCCCACCGACGGCCCAGTTGAGGTCGCCGATATGCGCGGAGGCGGATCGGGCGCACGGATGACACAATGGGTCGGCCGCAAATGAAACGGTCAAAAGAAATTGCTTCCAAGGAACTCTCACCCTCGGCGGAGTCGCAGCCAGCGGTCAAGCCGGAAAAGCCGGTCCGCGTTCTGTTCCAAGAGTATTCGGAAGCTTTTGTGATCGCGGTGATCCTGGCGATCATTATCAGGGCGTTCCTCGTTCAGGCATTCAAGATCCCGTCAAGCTCGATGGAACCCACCCTCCTGATCGGCGATCACATCCTCGTCAACAAATTTATCTACGGAGTGCGGATTCCGTTCACTGACGCGAGATGGCCGCGCTTCACAAACCCGGCCCGAGGCGACGTGATTGTGTTCGTGTATCCGGTGGAGCGGAACAAAGACTTCATTAAGCGGGTTGTCGCGGTCGAAGGGGACACGATCGAAATTCGAGATAAGAAGGTCTTTGTGAATGACAAGCCGGTCGACGAACCGTACGCCCACCATTTCGCAAACAGCATCGAGCCGCGAAGCCAAGGGCCGCGGGATAATCTGCCGCCGGTGACGGTTCCGCCCGGTGCGGTCTTTGCCATGGGCGACAACCGGGACTTCAGCCATGACAGCCGATATTGGGGATTCGTGCCGGTAGAGGACATCAAAGGGAAGGCCTTCATCATCTACTATTCGGCTCAATACCTTCCCGACATCAGGTGGGAACGCTTCTTCAGGCTTATTCGCTAAATGCCGCCCGTTCCGGGGTTCTCATTTCGACCGTTCATTGAGAGCGCTCCTTTTCATTCCTACCCTAATACTCATGGTTCCGGTGGTCGCCGCGGCTTCTGAAGTGCCGCGTGGAAGAGGATCCTCTCCCGAGCTGAAGGTGCTTGTGGGGCGTGACGTTTCCCGTGCCGCTATCAGTGGGAGATCACTCAAAATTATCGACGGCGAGGGCTGGACGCACTCATGCGGTGACCGCGTAAGCGTCAAGGCGACGCGAGACAATCGCTTCGCCTTGACTCTCTCTGCCAGGTCCTTACCCGGCCCCCTTCGGATCTTTTCGATCGACGGCGCGGTCAGTGTCGATCGCGGGCTTTTCAGAGGCTCAATCGAATTGATCAACCACGCTGGCCGCCGTATGAATGTCATCAATTTGGTGGAGTTGGAAGACTATTTGTGCGGCGTGGTGAACGCGGAAATACACTCTTCATGGCCAATCGAAGCTGTCAAAGCCCAAGTGGTTGCCGCACGCACGTATGCCTTTCGCCGAATGCTGGATTCCGGCAGCGCGTATCACCTCACAGCGACGACGGAGGATCAGGTTTACCGTGGGCGTTCGATCGAGGACAACGATGCAGCACGTGCAGTCAGAGAAACAGCAGGGCGAGTCATGACCTACAACGGAGAACCGATTTTAGCCTATTATCACGCGTGCTGCGGCGGAGCCACAGACTCGGCCGCGGACATCAAGGACCGCGACCTGCCGTACACTGCATCGACAACGTGTCGGTGGTGCGGAGACGCTCCTATCTACCGTTGGGAATTTACCATCGCGGCGCGTGCGCTCGCCCGCCTGATCGCTTCATCGGGGAGGCCGGTGAAGCAGGTGGATCGGGTCGTTCCTCGCCGGTTGACGCAGTCCGGGCGAATATTGGAGCTGGATATTGCCTCGCCTGGCAAGGTGGTGACCATAACCGGCGAGGAGCTGAGACGCATCGTCGGATACCAGAAAATCAAGAGTACGAGGTTTGTCGTCGCTCGAGTTGGCGACAGCTTCCGTTTTCGCGGGACGGGTCACGGACACGGCATTGGAGCTTGCCAATGGGGAATGCGGCGGATGGCCGAGAACGGCTATTCATGGCAACAGATCCTCCAGCACTATTATAAAGACATCGCGTTCAGCCGGCTCAGGTAGCGGATTCGCACGGGCCATGCTTGACAGCGTAGTATGCAGACCATCGGTCCTTCATTTCGGAAATGTGGTAACATGATTCCAAAAAGAATGCCGGGACAGGCATCTTGCCAGTCCTTTTGAAAAGGCACCCATGAAAACCGTGACAGGCAGCCTGCCTGTCCCACTAAGAATGAGGAACAGCAACTCGTTCCCGCAAGACCAGGAAATCTGATCTGTGCCCAAATTTCCAAGGTGCTTTTATGCTCCAAGAATTGACAAGCGATAATTGGATCGGAATTGTTCCGAGCGATCGATTGCGTCCGGTTGGCACCGAGTCCATGCTATGACCGATCAACTGCCTCCATACCTGCCACGAAAATTCCAGCGAAT